>NZ_RZTA01000021.1:0-17949 GCF_004023115.1 Mesorhizobium sp. M6A.T.Cr.TU.017.01.1.1 | reverse complement strand
GTCGACGGCCGCCGAATCGCTTGCCGGCACCCAACCGGCAGCGGCGGAGGAGGGCGAGGCGGGGACTGTTTCCAAGGCCGCGCATAAGATCCTGAAATCCGTCGGCGAGGATATCGAAAAGCTCGCCTTCAACCGCGCCATCGCCCGCATCTACGAGCTCGCCAATGCGCTCACAACGCCGCTCAACGAGGTGGCCGAAGGCAAGGCCGGTGCGGCGCTGAAAGGTGCCTGCCGGCAAGCCGTCGACATCCTTGTGCATCTGATCGCGCCGGTCATGCCGCATCTGGCCGAGGAATGCTGGCAGACGCTCGGCGGCACCGATCTGGTCGCCGAACGGCCCTGGCCGGTCTACGATCCGTCGCTCGTCGTCGACAGCGAGATCGTGCTGCCGGTCCAGGTCAACGGCAAGAAGCGCGGCGATTTGACAATTGCCCGCGACGCGGACCAAGGTGCGGTCGAAAAAGCGGTTCTGGCTCTCGACTTCGTGCAGAAAGCGCTCGAAGGTAAGGCGCCGCGCAAAGTGATCATCGTCCCGCAGAGGATCGTCAATGTCGTTGCCTGACTTAGGGAAGACAGAAGTGACGTATTTGCTGCGCCGTATCGCCCTTTGCGGCCTGGTCGCTTCGGTTGCGCTGGTTTCGGCCTGCACGGTGCGCCCGCTCTATTCGAGCGCGCCGCTGTCGGCCGGGTCGCAAGTTGGCGCTGCCGCCGAACTCGGGTCCATCTCGGTCAAGCCGGTCAACACCCGCTACGCCCAGCAGGTCCGCAACAATCTGATCTTCGCGCTCGGCCAGGGTGCGGGGGAGCCGGCTTCGCCCGCCTATTCGCTCGATCTCGGCGTTAGCGAGCTTGTTGAATCCGCTGCAATTGTGCAAGTCACGACCGATGAGGACGAGCCGACGGCGGGCACGGTGATACTGACCGCGAACTATGTGCTGACCGACGCCAAGACCGGCACGACCATCGCGACCGGCAAGCGCTCGATAGCGTCGTCTTTCGACAAGCCCCGTCAGGAGTTTGCCTCCTACCGGGCGCAAATCGACGCCGAGAACCGCGCGGCGCGCGAACTGGCGGAGCTGCTGCGCCTGTCGATCGCCCAGGATCTGGTCAAGCACGGCAAGACGGTGGCGGGTTAACTTTCCGGCCTCGATCAAGACGTTCCGGTTCTCGCCCACAGCCGCTTGCTGGCGCACAAAAAAGGCCGATTGCTCGGCCTTTTTTCATGAACGCGGCGTCTTGATTTCAGCCGATCTTCTGGCCGGTCTTGGCCCAGTCGGCGAGGAATTGCTCCAGGCCCTTGTCGGTCAGCGGGTGCTTGACCAGCGCCTCTAGCGTCGCCGGCGGCGCGGTGATGACGTCGGCGCCGATCAGCGCGGCCTGCTTGACATGGTTCACCGTGCGCACCGAAGCGGTCAGGATCTCGGTCTGGAAATCATAATTATCGTAGATGGTGCGGATGTCCGAGATCAGTTCCATGCCATCCCAGCCGGTGTCGTCGATGCGGCCGACGAAGGGCGAGATGAAGGAGGCGCCGGCCTTGGCGGCGAGCAGCGCCTGGGTCGCCGAGAAGCAGAGCGTGACGTTGACCATGCGGCCGTCCGACCGGATATCCTTACAGGCTCTCAGGCCGTCGAGCGTCAGCGGCACCTTGATGCAGACATTGTCGGCGATCCTGGCCAGGATCTTGGCCTCCGCCATCATGTCCTTGTATTCGGTGGCGACGACTTCGGCAGAGACCGGGCCCTTGACGATCTCGCAGATCTCCCTGGTGACGTCGGCGATCTTGCCGCCGGATTTGAGGATCAGCGAAGGATTGGTGGTAACGCCGTCGAGCAGCCCCAGATCGTTCAGGTCACGGATTTCATTGACATCGGCAGTGTCGACAAAAAATTTCATGGCGGGTCTCCTGAAGATTTTCATGTGCATGCCATGCACATTTGGGGTCGGCCTTTGCTCTAGACGAAAGTCGGGGCAAGGTCACGCCTCATGATCGAAGATTCGCCCTTTGTCGCAGCCGCGCCAGTGCTGGTGCCGATGCCCGCCGAGCGCCCCTACACCTATGCCGTGCCCGCCGGCATGCGCGTGGTGCCGGGCTCGATCGTGCGCGTGCCGCTTGGTCCGCGCCAGGTTGCGGGCATCGTCTGGGATGGCGCCGTCGAAAAAGTCGATGCCAAAAAACTGCGCCCGATCGAGCAGGTCTTCGACTGTCCGCCAATCGACCGCGCCATGCGCCGCTTCGTCGACTGGATCGCGCAATACACGCTGTCGCCGCCCGGCATGGTGGCGCGCATGCTGCTGCGGGCGCCGGAGGCCTTCGACCCGGAACCGTGGATCGAAGGGTTGCAACGCACCTTTGCCAAACCCGATCGGATGACGGGTGCGCGGATGCGCGTGCTGGAAACAGCCGAAGGCGGGCTTGCCTGGACGCGGTCCGGGCTGGCGCATGCGGCCGGCGTTTCGTCGACCGTCATCGACGGGCTGAAAGCGCAAGGCGTGTTCGAGACCGTCATGATCCCGCCGCGACCGGTGGTCGCAGCACCCGACCCGGGCTACGCCCAGCCTTCGCTGATGCCGGACCAGAGTGACGCGGCCGAGATGCTGCGCACCAATGCCACGGCCGGCGCATTCGGCGTCACGCTGCTCGACGGCGTGACCGGATCGGGCAAGACGGAGGTCTATTTCGAGGCGGTGGCGGCGGCGCTCGACCGTGGCAAGCAGGTGCTGATCCTGCTGCCGGAGATCGCGCTGACCCACGCCTTTCTCGAGCGCTTCCAGGAGCGGTTCGGCGCCAAGCCGGCGGAATGGCATTCGGACCTGCCGCCAAGGATGCGCGAGCGTGTCTGGCGGCAAGTGTCGGAAGGTGGCGTGCGCGTGGTTGCCGGCGCGCGTTCGGCGCTGTTTTTGCCTTTCAGGGAACTCGGGCTGATCGTCGTCGACGAGGAGCACGACCCCGCCTACAAGCAGGAAGACCGCGTCTTCTACAATGCGCGCGACATGGCGGTGGTGCGCGGCCATATCGGTGGCTTTCCGGTGGTGCTCGCCTCGGCGACGCCGTCAGTCGAGAGCCGGGTCAATGCGAGCCAAGGCCGCTATAGCAGGGCGGTGCTGTCGGCGCGCTTTGCCGAGGCGGCCCTTCCCGACCTGAAGACGATCGACATGCGCCGCGCCCCGCCGGCACGCGGCGGCTTCCTGTCGCCGGTGCTGCTTGGCCAAATGCGGCAGACGCTGGAGAAAAAGGAACAATCGCTGCTGTTCCTCAACCGGCGCGGTTATGCGCCGCTGACGCTGTGCCGGGTCTGCGGCCATCGCTTCGGCTGCCCGGTCTGCTCGGCCTGGCTGGTCGAGCATCGTTTTCGCGGCCAGCTGGTCTGCCACCATTGCGGGCACAATGAACGCCGTCCCGAGGCCTGCCCGGAATGCGGCACGCTCGATCATCTGGTCGCCTGCGGGCCGGGCGTCGAGCGCATCGCCGAAGAGGTCGTTGCGCATTTCCCCGACGCCCGAACCATCGTGCTGTCGTCCGACCTGATGGGCGGTGTTCGGCGGCTGAGGCTGGAGCTTGAAGCCATCGCCAATGGCGAGGCCGACATCGTCATCGGCACGCAGCTTGTCGCCAAGGGTCACAATTTCCCCAACATGACGCTGGTCGGCGTGGTCGACGCCGATCTCGGTCTTGCCAATGGCGATCCGCGCGCCGCCGAGCGCACCTTCCAACTGCTCAGCCAGGTGACGGGCCGCGCCGGAAGAACCGGCAAGAAAAGCCTTGGCCTGCTGCAGACCTTCCAGCCCGACCACCCGGTGATGCGGGCGATCGTCTCCGGCGACGCCGAGGCTTTTTACGAGCGCGAGATCACGGAACGTGAACGAGCGGCGCTGCCGCCTTTCGGCCGGCTCGCCGGCGTCATCGTCAGTGCGGCGACGCGGGCGGAAGCCGAAGGGCACGCCCGCGGCCTGCGGCGTGCCGCACCGCAGGCAAGCGACCTGTTCGTGCTCGGACCGGCCGAGGCGCCGCTGTCGCTGATCGGCGGCCGCCATCGCTTTCGCCTGCTGATCCAGGGCGAGCGGCGCGCTGACATGCAAGGGTTCATCCGAGCCATGCTGGCCGAGGGACCGAAGATACGGGGCTCGGTGCGTGTGCAGGTCGACATCGACCCGCAGAGCTTTTTGTGATGGGCGAAGAATTAAGCCCTTGGCCCGCCCTCGGCGAATGGGTTCAGGTACGGTACATCGAGGATGGCGAAATGCCGGACATTGGCTGTCAAGACAGACAGGCCGTTCAAACGAGCAGTCGCTGCGATCAAGACATCAGCCAAGCCCGGATTGACACCTCGTGCGATAGTTGCGTCTTCCAGTCGTCCGGCTTCTCGCGCGATTGCAACATCGACGGGGAGTATGCGCTGGTCAAATTCGATAAGTAAACTTTCGAACCAGCGGCTAATGCGTTCCACCTTCGCATGTCCGCCTGACCGCTTCAGTTTCGCGATGCCTCTTTCCACCTCTAGAATTACGATCGACGACATATGCCAGGAGCCACGCTCCCGTTGTTCAGCAATCCACTTCTGCACATGTTGAGGAATCGGAGTGCGGCCAGGTGCAAAGGCCGAGAGAAAAGACGTATCAAGCAGATAGTCGCTCAAAACTCGACTTCCCGCGATGGCGATTCGTTCCGCTCAAGCTCGATGCCACCTGGGTATTGAAGCAGGAAATCCACGAAGTCTTTTTGGCTGTTTTGCGGATAGAGCTTCCGTCCCTCATCGATCGGTACAACCATGGCTGTCGGCTTGCCGTGCTTGGTAATGACAGTAGGCTCGCCATTCGCCGCCGCCGCCACGAGCACGGAAAGGCTCGCCTTCGCTTCTCGTAGCTGCATTGTCTTCATGCGAGAACTCCTTGTGGTCTCATGTGGTCACAATATAGGAATCGCACAGGAAAAGGAACAGCCCATCATGAAAACCCTTGGCCTCATCGGCGGCATGAGCTGGGAATCGACAGCGATTTACTACCGCCTGCTCAACGAGATCGTGCGCGAGCGGCTGGGTGGGCTGCATTCGGCGAAACTGCTGCTGTGGTCGTTCGACTTCGCCGAGATCGCCGAACGGCAGCACGCTGGCGACTGGCAGGGGGCGGGCGTTCGGCTGGTCGACGCCGCGCGCAAGCTGGAAGCAGCCGGCGCCGAAGGGCTGCTGATCTGCACCAACACCATGCACAAGCTGGCCGACACGGTGCAGACGGCGGTGTCGATACCGCTCATCCACATCGCCGACGCCACCGCCGTTGCGATCAGCCAGGCCGGCGTCAAGCGGCCGGCGCTGCTGGCGACGCGCTTCACCATGGAACAGGATTTCTACAAGGGCCGGCTCACCGACAAATACGGACTTCAACCGGTGGTGCCTGATCAAGCCGGGCGGGATATGGTTCATCGCGTGATCTACGACGAACTTTGCCAGGGCATCGTCAGTACCGAATCAAAGGCGGCCTACGTTGATGAAATCGCTCGCCTGCGGCGCGACGAAAAGATTGACGGCGTCATCATGGGGTGTACCGAGATCACCATGCTGATCGGCCAGCCGGACTTCGACATTCCTGTGTTCGATACGACGCGCATCCATGCCGAGGCGGCGGTCGAATTCGCGCTAGGTTGATGCGCTTTTCCTAAAGTGCCGGCGCCATCTGGCGCATGTCTCTTCCTTCGCTAGAATGCCCGAAATTTCGAAACAGCCATTTACGAGGGGACAGTATGGAATTTGCGTTTCCATGGCCGATGAGCCAGGGCGAGTGGCTGGCGTGGTCGAGCGCTGTCGTGACGTTGCTGTTCGGCCTGCTGCTTTTCCTGGCGCCGGGGCTGGCCTTCCGCATCCTGCGGCTGCAGGTCAAGCCCGAGAAGGCGGCGGCGATCGCCGAAGGGCGTGGCAGGATGTCGGGCTTCTATCTCGGCGTTAGCCTGTGCTGCATTCTGCTGGCGCAGCCGCTGCTCTACATGGCGCTTGGCTTTTCCTGGCTGTTCACCGCCTTCGGCCGGCTGCTGTCGATGATGTCGGATGGCGCCAACACGCCTTTCAACTGGGTTTCAATTGTGGTGGAACTGGTGTTGGCGGCGCTGCCGCTTGCCTTCGCCTTCGGCTTTGTGCCTTGAATCAAAGGCTAATTCGGGGCCAGTCGTTGAGCTCGGCCGCCAGATGCGACAATAGTGCCTAAAACCATGCAGGACGACGCATTGCGGTCTTAAAATGCCTGTGCTAGACGGCAATCGACTTTCGGCCGGGGATAGCGGAAGCCGCGCCTCCGTGCTTGGAAAAATGCAGTAAGGTCAAAGATTTAGCCAGAGTTCTCGCTCGCGCCAATAATCTGCGGCCTGTCAGACAAGAGAAAAGACGGTCCGTGGCCCAATCGTCATCGCCAATCTCAGGTGTTGCAGAACGCTATGCGGGTTCGCTGTTCGAGCTCGCGCTGCAGGCAAACTCGGTTGCTAAGGTTGAGGCTGACCTCAACAGTTTCGCGACGATGCTCGAAGGCAGTGCCGACCTCACCCGTCTGATCAATAGCCCGGTGTTCTCCAGCGAGGACCAGGCCAGGGCCATTGCGGCGATCGCCGACAAGGCAGGGATCACCGGCCTCACCGGAAATTTCCTGCGCGTCGTCGCCCAGAACCGCCGGCTGTTCGCCATCCCTGGCATGATCAAGGCTTTCCGCCAGATCGCCGCCGAGCATCGTGGCGAGACCGCCGCTGAAGTCACCTCGGCGCATGCGCTGACGGCGGCTCAGCAAACCGAGCTGAAGGCGGCGCTGAAAAGCGTTGCCGGCAAGGATGTCGCGATCACCGTGACCGTCGATCCGTCGCTGCTCGGCGGGCTGGTGGTCAAGATAGGCTCGCGCCAGATCGATACGTCGCTCAAAACCAAACTCAATTCGCTCAAGCTTGCACTGAAAGAGGTCGGCTGATGGACATCCGCGCCGCGGAAATTTCCGCAATTCTGAAAGACCAGATCAAGAATTTCGGCAAGGAGGCCGAGGTCTCCGAAGTCGGCCAGGTTCTGTCCGTCGGTGACGGCATCGCCCGCGTCTACGGCCTCGACAATGTCCAGGCCGGCGAGATGGTCGAGTTCCCCGGCGGCATCCGCGGCATGGCGCTCAACCTCGAAGCCGACAATGTCGGCGTCGTCATCTTTGGCGCCGACCGCGACATCAAGGAAGGCGACAGCGTCAAGCGCACCGGCGCCATCGTCGATACGCCTGTCGGCATGGGCCTGCTCGGCCGCGTCGTCGACGCGCTCGGCAACCCGATCGACGGCAAGGGGCCGATCCAGGCGACCGAGCGCAAGCGCGTCGACGTCAAGGCGCCCGGCATCATTCCGCGCAAATCGGTGAACGAGCCGATGTCGACCGGCCTCAAGGCCATCGACGCGCTGATCCCGGTCGGCCGCGGCCAGCGCGAGCTGGTCATCGGCGATCGCCAGACCGGCAAGACCGCGATCATCCTCGACACGATGCTCAACCAGAAATCGGTGCACGATCACGGGCCGGAGAAGGAAAAGCTCTATTGCGTCTACGTCGCCGTCGGCCAGAAGCGCTCGACCGTCGCGCAGTTCGTGAAAGTTCTCGAAGAGCGCGGCGCGCTCGACTATTCGATCATCGTCGCCGCCACCGCTTCCGATCCGGCGCCGATGCAGTTCCTGGCGCCGTTCACCGCCTGCACCATGGGCGAGTATTTCCGCGACAACGGCATGCATGCGCTGATCAGCTATGACGATCTGTCGAAGCAGGCCGTCGCCTACCGCCAGATGTCGCTGCTGCTGCGCCGCCCGCCTGGCCGCGAAGCCTATCCGGGCGACGTCTTCTATCTGCATTCGCGTCTTCTGGAGCGGGCCGCCAAGCTCAATGACGACAATGGCGGCGGTTCGCTGACGGCGTTGCCGATCATCGAGACCCAGGCCAACGACGTGTCGGCCTACATCCCAACCAACGTCATCTCGATCACCGACGGCCAGATCTTCCTGGAAACCAATCTGTTCTTCCAGGGCGTCCGCCCGGCAGTCAATGTCGGCCTGTCGGTGTCGCGCGTCGGCTCCTCGGCGCAGATCAAGGCGATGAAGCAGGTCGCCGGCTCGATCAAGGGCGAGCTCGCGCAGTACCGCGAAATGGCGGCCTTCGCTCAGTTCGGCTCCGACCTCGACGCCGCCACGCAGCGCCTGCTCAACCGCGGTGCGCGCCTGACCGAACTCCTGAAGCAGCCGCAATTCTCGCCGCTCAAGGTCGAGGAACAGGTCGCGGTGATCTTCGCCGGCGTCAACGGCTATCTCGACAAGCTGGCGATCGACCAGGTCAGCAAGTTCGAGCATGGCTTGCTCAGCCACATGCGCTCGGCCGGCAAGGAGGTGCTCGACGGTATCCGCAAGGAGAAGGCGCTGTCGGACGATCTACGCGCCAAGCTGAAGGCGGAGATCGACACCTTCGCCAAGACCTTCGCTTGAACGAAGCCGGACGGACGGGATCAGGTTTGAAGCATGCCTTCATTAAAAGACCTTCGTAACCGTATCGCCTCGGTCAAGGCGACGCAGAAGATCACCAAGGCGATGCAGATGGTCGCCGCGGCGAAGCTGCGCCGCGCGCAAGAGGCGGCGGAGGCCGCGCGCCCCTATTCGGAGCGCATGGGCGCGGTGCTGGCCAACATCACCCAGGCGATCGGCGGCGGCGGCGAGGCCCCGGCGCTGATGACCGGCACCGGCAAGGACGACGTGCATCTGCTCGTCGTCTGCACTGCCGAGCGTGGTCTGTGCGGCGGCTTCAATTCGCAGATCGCACGCTTCGCCCGCGACCACATCCGCAAGCTTCTGGCCAACGGCAAGAAGGTCAAGATCATCTGCGTCGGCAAAAAAGGGTTCGACATCCTGCGCCGCGACTACGCGGAGCTGATCATCGAGCGCGTAGACCTGCGCGAAGTGAAGACGCTCGGCTTCGTCAATGCCGATGCCATTGCCAAGAAAGTCATCCAGCTTTTCAACGGGGGCGGCTTCGACATCTGCACGCTGTTCTACTCGCAGTTCAAGTCGGTGATCAGCCAAGTCCCGACGACCCAGCAGATCATCCCGGCAGGTGTGGCTTCGGCTGCCGCCGAGACGACGGACGGCGGCAATGCCGTCTATGAATACGAGCCGGAGCCGGGCGAAATCCTCTCCGACCTCATCCCGCGCAACATCTCCGTGCAGGTCTTCCGTGCGCTGCTCGAAAACGCGGCCGGCGAGATGGGTGCCAAGATGAGCGCCATGGATAATGCGACACGCAACGCCGGCGACATGATCAACAAATTGTCGATCACCTATAACCGCCAGCGGCAGGCTCAGATCACCAAGGAATTGATCGAAATCATTTCGGGCGCCGAGGCGCTCTAGGCGTGCTCCCACGAAGGTCTGTGACCTTCAAGCGGATCGCGTGAGAAACAAAGAGACGAAAAGGGTAAAGACGATGGCGAAAGCAGCGACCCCCCAGAAGGCGGCCCCGAAGACCGCCGCGAAGGCGGCAGCACCGGCAAAGGCTCCGGCAGCGGCAGCAAAGGCGGCTCCGGCCAAGAAGGCGGCAGCACCCGCCAAGCCAGTCTTCTTGATGGCGACGGTCGGCGCCTTCGCCGCAACAGCCTTGGCGGGCAAGGTTCGCCAGGTCATCGGCGCCGTTGTCGACGTGCAGTTCGGCGAACATCTACCGGCGATCCTGAACGCGCTGGAAACGTCCAATGTCGGCAACCGCCTCGTGCTCGAGGTGGCCCAGCATCTCGGCGAGAACACGGTGCGCTGCATCGCCATGGACTCGACCGAAGGTCTGGTTCGCGGCCAGGACGTCTATGACACAGGCGCGCCGATCACCGTGCCGGTCGGCCCGGGCATGCTCGGCCGCATCATCAACGTCATCGGCGAGCCGGTCGACGAGGCAGGCCCGGTCGACGGCATCGAGATGCGCTCCATTCACCAGCCGGCTCCGACCTATGTCGAGCAGTCGACGGAAGCGCAGATTCTCGTCACCGGCATCAAGGTTCTCGACCTGCTTGCGCCCTATGCCCGCGGCGGCAAGATCGGCCTGTTCGGCGGTGCCGGCGTCGGCAAGACGGTGCTGATCCAGGAACTGATCAACAACGTCGCCAAGGCGCATGGCGGCTTCTCGGTGTTTGCCGGCGTCGGCGAGCGCACCCGCGAAGGCAACGACCTCTATCATGAGTTCATCGAGTCCGGCGTCAACAAGAAGGGCGGCGGCGAAGGATCCAAGGCGGCGCTCGTCTATGGCCAGATGAACGAGCCGCCCGGTGCGCGCGCCCGCGTCGGCCTGACCGGCCTGACGGTCGCCGAATATTTCCGCGACCAGGGTCAGGACGTGCTGTTCTTCGTCGACAACATCTTCCGCTTCACGCAGGCCGGCTCCGAAGTGTCGGCGCTGCTCGGACGTATTCCTTCGGCCGTGGGTTACCAGCCGACGCTGGCCACCGACATGGGTGCGCTGCAGGAACGCATCACGACGACGACCAAGGGCTCGATCACCTCGGTGCAGGCGATTTACGTGCCGGCCGACGATCTGACCGACCCGGCGCCGGCGACCTCGTTCGCCCACCTCGACGCGACGACCGTGCTGAACCGCGCGATCTCGGAAAAGGGCATCTATCCGGCCGTCGATCCGCTCGATTCGACCTCGCGCATGCTCGACCCGATGGTCGTCGGCGAAGAGCACTACCAGGTGGCCCGCCAGGTGCAGTCGATCCTTCAGCGCTACAAGTCGCTGCAGGACATCATCGCCATCCTGGGCATGGACGAGCTGTCGGAAGAGGACAAGCAGACGGTCGCCCGCGCCCGCAAGATCGAGCGCTTCCTGTCGCAGCCCTTCTTCGTCGCCGAAGTGTTCACCGGCGCGCCGGGCAAGCTGGTCGATCTCGCCGACACCATCAAGGGCTTCAAGGGCCTCTGCAACGGCGACTACGACCATCTGCCGGAAGCCGCCTTCTACATGGTCGGCGGCATCGAGGAAGCGGTCGAGAAGGCTCAGCGCCTGGCGGCTGAAGCGGCGTAATCAAGGCAATAGGGAGTAGTCAGTAGTCAGTAGTGAATAGCAGCCGGGTGATCGGGACAATTGTCCTCTCCCTACTCCCTACTCACTATTCCCTACTCACTAAATTGACATGGCTGAAGCTTTCAAATTCGAACTGGTCTCGCCGGAGCGCCTGCTGGTTTCCGAGCAGGTCGAATCCGTCGTCATTCCGGGCGCCGAAGGCGAAATGACTGTCATGGCGCATCACGCGCCGGTCATGACCACGATCAAGCCGGGTGTCGTCACGGTGAAGACCGCCGCCGGCAAGGAAGAACGCTACGTCGTGTTCGGCGGCTTTGCCGACATCGTTCCGGCTGGCTGCACGTTGCTGGCAGAATCGGCGGTAGCCGTCGGCGACATCGACCGCGCCGACCTTGCCCGCCGCATCCAGGAAGCCAGGGAAGACGCCGCCGACGCCAAGGACGATCAGACCCGTACCAAGGCCGAGCAGTTCCTTAGCCAGCTCACCACACTCGAAGGCGCCATCCTGCCGGCATAGAGGCTGGGCTATCCCTCGCCATTCAGGGCGAAGCGGAGCGTAGGTCCTGGGATTTATGCTACGACATCGGCCAAGAGTAGGACGGCCCAGGATAAAGCTTCCGTCGCGTTCCTTCGCGGCCCCCTCTGTCCTGCCGACCTCCGCAATCCGATCCTAGCCAGCGCTAGGTCCCCTAGGTTCATTCGCTCCGTATGCCGAGTGCGGCGAGGGCGAAGGCCACTCCGCCTTGCCGCAACCGTTCGAGATGGGCGGCCGCCAGGTCGATCAGCGTCAGGCGCTCAGCACCGCCCTTGGCGAAGCCGGCCAGGTCGAACACCGCCGCAACCGCTTCGCCAGCCGATAGCTGCCGAGTGCCGAGTGCGGCCAGGGCCAAGTCGAGCGGATCGGTGAAATGATTTTCCGGCAGGGATTTGCCGCGCGCCTCGCAAGCGGCGATCCAGGCGGCCACCACCAGCATCAGATGCGCGGGCGGGGCACCGGCACTCAGCCGCTCCGTGGCCGAGGCAACGATGCGCTGCGGCAGTTTCTGGCTGCCGTCATTGGCGATCTGCGCCGTCCGGTGGGCAAGCGCGGTGTTCGAATAGCGCTTAGCGAGTTGAGCCGTGTAGTCGGTCGTGTCTAGCCCGGCGTCCTGCGGCAGCGTCGGGATGGCCTCGGCCCATAATCCGTCGACGAATTGACGGATCGCCGGATCGGCAAAGGCGCGGTCGACCGTCTCATATCCGCTGAGCAGGCCGAGATAGGCGATGGCCGAATGCGAGCCGTTGAGCAGCCTGAGCTTCATGTCCTCGAACGGCCCGACATCACCGACCATGGTGACGCCGAACTTTTCCCAGGCCGGCCTGCCCGCCGGGAAATCGTCTTCGACCACCCATTGGCAGAATGGCTCGGTCATCACCGGCCACGCGTCTTCGACGCCGAGCTGGCCTGATATCCGTGTCCGGTCGGCATCGGTGGTCGCCGGCACGATGCGATCGACCATGCTCGACGGAAACGCCACCTCGTCGGCGATATGGCGGGCGAGATCGGCATCGCCTGAAGTGGCGAGCCTGGCATCGCCTGAAGTGGCGAGCCTGGTACCGCGTAGCGCGGCGAATTCGACCAGCAGCCTGTGCAGCGTGGCGCCATTGGCCGGGAGATTGTCGCAGCAGAGCACGGTGAATGGCCGGATGCCGGCGGCACGGCGGCGCGCAAGCGACTCGGTCAGGAAACCATGCGCCGTTCGCGGCATTTGCGGGTTCGCCAAATCATGGACGATGTCGGGATGAGCTGTGTCCAGCCCGCCGCCCGCCGCCCTGAGATAGGCTTTTTCGGTGATCGTCAGCGTGACGATCGAGGTGCGCGGATCGGTCAGCGCGGCCAGCACCGCGCCGGAATCCTCCGGAGCCACCAGCATCGACAGGATCGAGCCGACGACGCGCAGGCTTTCACTGTCGCTGCTTCTGACCGCCAGCGTGTAGAGCCCGTCCTGCGGCGCCAGCGCGTCGCGTGTGTCGGCGCTGCGCAGCGAGACGCCGACAATGCCCCAATCCGTCTCTCCCGCCGCCAGGCAGTCGTCGACATAGGCTGCCTGATGAGCGCGGTGGAACGCGCCGACGCCGAGATGGACGATACCTGGCACGATCTGGTCGCGATCGTATCGGGGGATCGCGACGGGGGCCGGCAATGCCTGCAGCGTGCTGTTGGAAAGGCGTCTGTTGGTCATGGTGCGGCGATCGTCCGGAGCGTGGCTGGCAGCGGCGTAACATCCGTTTCCATCCTGCACAATGGGTCACCGCCATCAAGTCATCATATAACAACCCGATTTTTGTATGTTGACATAACTTCTTTCCGATCCTACCGATTGCCGTATTGGGAGGATTGATGTGGCCGTGCTGACCGATCCGGATTTGCTGTTTCCATCGGAGACGCGTCCGCTTTCGCTTGCCCGCGATCTTTACGCCGGCGTGAAGAACCTGCCGATCGTCAGCCCGCATGGTCACACCGATCCGCGCTGGTATGCGCTCAACGAGGCGTTTGCCGATCCGGCGCAATTGCTTGTTGTGCCGGACCATTACATCTTCCGCATGCTGTTCAGCCAGGGCGTTCGCCTTGAGGATCTCGGAGTGCCAACGCTCGACGGCTCACCGGTGGAGACCGACGGCAGGACGATCTGGCGGCGGTTCGCCGAGCACTATTACCTGTTCCGCGGCACGCCGACGCGGCTGTGGTTCGACCATGTGCTTGCCCATCTGTTCGGCATCGAAGAGCCGCTGACGGCCGCAACCGCCGACCGCCATTACGACATGATCGCGACCTTGCTGCAGTGGGAGAATTTTCGCCCCCGAGCGCTGTTCGAGCGCTTCAACATTGAGGTCATCGCGACGACCGAAGGCGCGCTCGACGATCTCAAATGGCACCAGATGATCCGCGACAGCGGCTGGGATGGGCGCGTCGTCACCGCCTATCGGCCGGACGCGGTCGTCGATCCCGATTTCGAAGGGTTTTCGGCCAATCTCGACCAGCTCGGAGAAATCACCGGCTGCGATACCGGTAACTGGGCCGGCTATCTCGATGCGCATCGCCAGAGACGAGCCTTCTTCAAGAGTTTCGGCGCGACCGCGTCGGATCACGGCCATCCAACGGCGGAGACCGCCAATCTGTCGGATGCCGCCGCGCAGGAGCTGTTCAACCGCATCCGCCGGGGCTCGGATGACGAGCGCGAGCGAAAACTGTTTCGTGCCCAGATGCTGACCGAGATGGCCAAGATGAGCCGCGACGATGGGCTTGTCTTGCAAATCCATCCCGGCTCCTTTCGCAATCACTCGCCTGCCGTCTTCCAGAGGTTCGGCAGGGACAAGGGTTTCGATATCCCGACCAGAACCGACTATGTGACGGCGCTGAAGCCGCTGCTCGACTGCGTCGGGCTGGAGCGCGACCTTACCATCATCCTCTTCACGCTGGACGAGACCAGCTATGCGCGCGAGCTGGCGCCGCTCGCCGGCGTCTACCCGGCGCTGAAACTCGGGCCGGCCTGGTGGTTCCACGACAGCCCGGAGGGCATGCGCCGGTTCCGCGAGATGACGACCGAGACGGCCGGCTTCTACAACACCGTCGGCTTCAACGACGATACCCGCGCTTTTCCATCCATCCCGGCTCGCCACGATGTGGCGCGTCGGGTCGATTGCGCCTTTCTTGCGCGTCTCGTCGCCGAGCACCGGCTCCGCGAGGAAGAGGCGCACGAGTTGGCGCAGGATCTTGCCTATACGCTCGCAAAAAAGGCGTACCGGCTCTAACGGCGCTTGCCGCCATCGTTCAAACGGGAGGAAACCAATGCTGCATTTTTCTAGACTGGCGGGAGCTACGCTGCTTGCCGCCGCACTGATGGCTGGAACGGCAAGCGCCCAGACGGTTCTGCGCTCGTCCGACACGCATCCGGACGGCTATCCGACGGTCGAGGCGGTCAAATATTTCGGCGAGCTTGTGAAGGAGCGGACGGCCGGCCGCTATACGGTCGAGCTTTATCATTCCGCGCAGCTCGGCGAGGAAAAGGACACGATCGAGCAGGTGCGCTCCGGCGTGATCGACCTCAACCGCGTCTCGATGGCGCCGTTCAACGGGCTTATTCCCGAAACCACCGTGCCTTCGCTGCCCTACATCTTCCGCTCGGAAGACCATATGCACAAGGTCATTGACGGAGCGGTCGGCGACCAGATCGCGGCGGCGTTCGAACAGGTCGGGCTGGTGCTGCTTGCCTTCTATGACGGCGGCGCGCGCTCCTTCTACAATTCGAAGAAGCCGATCAACTCTGTAGCCGATCTGGCCGGCATGAAGTTCCGCGTCATCCAGTCCGACATCTTCGTCGACATGGTGGCGGCACTCGGCGCCAACGCGACGCCGATGCCGTATGGCGAGGTGTATTCGGCGATCGAGACCGGGGTCATTGACGGCGCGGAGAATAATTTTCCGAGCTACGATACCGCCAAGCATGCGGAAGTGGCCAAGTTCTATTCGCTCGACGAGCACACGATGGTGCCGGAAGCCTTCGTCATGGCGAAGTCGAGCTGGGACAAGCTGACGCCGGAAGACCAGGCGATCTTCAAGGCGGCGGCCAAGGAAAGCGTCGCCAAGCAGCGTGAGCTGTGGGCCGCCAAGGTCAAGGAATCGCGTGCCAAGGTCGAGGCGGCCGGTTCGCAGATCACGACGCCGGACAAGCAGCCCTTCATCGACGCGATGGGCCCGGTCTACGAGAAGCACGTCAAGGACGACAAGCTGAAGGCCATGGTCGAGGCCATCAAGGCCGCGCAGTGATCAAGCGGCGGCGCGGGCATTCCGCGCCGCCATCCTCTTGCGGAGAGAACCGGTGACCTTCAGCCCAGAACAGAGACCGCCCCTTGCCGGCATCGCGCGCGTGATGTCGCGCGTCAGCACGGCGGCGCTGTGGATCGCCGGCATCGGGCTGGTGCTGATGACCGCCTTCGTCGCCTGGCAGGTGTTCGGCCGCTATGTTCTGAACCGCTCGCCGAGCTGGACCGAGCAGGGCTCGGTGATGCTGATGAGCTGGTTCATTTTCCTCGGCGCCGCCGTCGGCGTGCGCGAGAACTATCACCTCGGCTTCGACGTCCTGCTCTACGTGCTGCCGAAAAGCGGCAAGCGTTGGCTGAGGATGATCTCGGACCTCGTCGCGCTCGCCTTCGGCATCGGCATGATCTGGTATGGCAGCCAGCTGGTCGCCTTGACCTGGGGCGCCACCTTGCCGTCGCTCGGCATATCAGGGGGCTGGGACTACGTCCCGCTTGTCGCGGGAGGCGCGCTCATCGTGCTTTTCACGCTGGAGCGGATCGTGCTTCGCCTCTCCGGTGCGCCGATCGACGATGCGCTCGATGAACTGCCGCCGGCGGAAGTCGCAGCCGAACTCGACACAGCGAATGTGAAGGTCTGACGCCATGGAACTCTGGATACTCTTCGGCGTCTTCACCGTTCTGATGCTTATCGGCACGCCGATCGCTTTCTGCCTCGGCGTCGCAAGCTTTGCCACAGTCCTCTACATGGGCCTGCCGCCGCTCATCGTGTTCCAGCGCCTGAATTCCGGCATGAGCGTCTTTTCGCTGCTGGCCATTCCGTTTTTCATCTACGCCGGCGACTTGATGGTGCGCGGCGGCATCGCCAGCAAGATCGTCGCCTTCGCCGGCTCGCTCGTCGGCCACATGCGTGGCGGTCTCGGGCAGGTCAACATCGCGACCGCTACACTGTTCGGCGGCATTTCGGGCTCCGCGGTGGCGGAGGCGGCAGCGGTCGGCGGTTTGATGATCCCGCAGATGAAGGCGCGTGGATATGGAGCGGACTACGCCGTCAACGTCACGTCGATGGCGGCGCTGATCGCGTTGCTCCTGCCGCCGTCGCACAACATGATCATCTACTCGATCTCGGCAGGCGGAAAGATCTCGATCGCCGACCTGTTCACGGCCGGCATCATCCCGGGCCTGCTTTTGGCCCTGGCACTGATGGTCACCGCCTATTTCGTGGCGCGCTCCCGCGGCTATCCGACCGAGCCGTTTCCGGGTTTCGCCGCCGTCGCGCATCTCTTCGCTGTCGCGGTGCCCGGCCTGCTGCTGATCGCGATCATCTTCGGCGGCGTGCGATCGGGTATTTTCACGGCCACCGAGAGTTCCTGCATCGCCGTCATCTATGCGCTGCTCGTTACCGTCCTCGTTTACCGGCAGATGACTTGGGAAGGTTTCGTTCATGCCACCCATGGCGCCGTGCGCACCACGGCCATGGTGCTGCTCATCATCGGCATGGCGGCGGCGTTCTCGTGGTTGATGGCCTTCCTGAAAGTGCCGGCGGCGCTCATAGCCTCGATGAACGCGATCTCGGAAGATCCGCTGGTCGTGCTTCTCCTGCTCAACGTCTTGATGCTGTTCCTCGGCACCTTCATGGACATGGGGCCGACGATCATCATCTGCACGCCGATCTTCCTGCCCGTGGCACAGGCCTACGGCGTCGATCCGGTGCATTTCGGCGTCATCATGATCCTCAACTTCGGCATCGGGCTGAACACGCCGCCGGTGGGCGCCGTGCAGTTCGTGGCGTGCGCGGTCGGCAAGATATCCGTCTGGGAAGCGATGCGCTCGATCTGGCCATTCTATGGGGCAGGCCTCGTGGTGCTGGGGCTCGTCACTTACATTCCGGCCATCTCGCTATGGCTGCCGAGCGTCTTCAAATAGGGGTTGGCAATGGCATCGGATACGGCGATCAGCCTGAAGGTCGAACGCAAGCCCAAGCTGTCGGAGACCGTGGTCGCGGCGATCCGCAAGCAGTTGCAGGCGGGCGAGATCCAGCCAGGCCAAAAGCTGCCGACCGAGGGTCAGCTGACCGAAACCTTCGGGGTCAGCCGCACCGTCATCCGC
>NZ_RZTA01000219.1:0-4211 GCF_004023115.1 Mesorhizobium sp. M6A.T.Cr.TU.017.01.1.1 | reverse complement strand
AGTTTCCATAGTCGCGCCTTTTCGGCAGCGACAGCCTCTGCGATGCCGGCCTCCGCGGCGCGTGAGACGTTCACGTCAAGCCCCTTGGCTTCCTTCATGAGTTTTGAGTCGATCGACAGGTTTGCCGGCTGGCGAACCGCGTTCAAGGCTAGCTTGCGCATTGTGACCTCCGCAGTGTGCGCATAATGTATGCGCATTTGCCCGGCGTAGCAACGACGAAACGGCGTCTGATCGTGCGCCCAGCCCTCCGCTATGGCTTCGGCGTTCGTCGCTCCAATCTACAAATAATTGTCGATCGATCGGCCCGCGGCCGAACGCTCCTCATCCCTCCATTTCTTCCCTTAACATTTCAAGTTCCAGCCATTCCTCCTCAAGCGCGGCCAGCGTGGCTCTTTCCTTGTCGAGGGCGGCGATGGTCTTCTGGAACGAGGCCGGATCGCGCTCGTAATAGGCCGGGTCGGCGATGTTGTCCTCCAGCCGTGAGATCGAGGCGGTCACCGCCTCGATCTTCTTGGGCAGCGATTCCAGCGCGAATTTCTGCTTGAACGACAGTTTCTTTGCCGGGCCCTTCGGCGCAGCTGCTTCGGTCCTGGCTGCCGCCGTCGCTTCGCTGGTCTCGGCCTTCGTCCGCGCCTTGCGGTCGTCCAGCCTGGTGCCGCCGCGCTGCGCCAGCATGTCGGAATAGCCGCCGGCATATTCGATCCAGCGGCCGCCGCCGTCCGGCGCGATCAGGCTGGTCACGGTGCGGTCGAGGAAATCGCGGTCGTGGCTGACCAGGATGACGGTGCCGGCAAAACCGGCGACCAGCTCCTGCAGCAGTTCCAGCGTCTCCATGTCGAGATCGTTGGTCGGCTCGTCGAGCACCAGAAGGTTTGCCGGCCGTGCCAGCACGCGGGCCAGCAACAGCCGCGCTCGCTCGCCGCCCGAAAGCTCACGCACCGGCGTGCGCGCCTGTTCCGGTTTGAACAGGAAATCCTTCATGTAGGAGACGACGTGGCGCTGCTCGCCATTGATGACAAGGTTCTCGCCGCGTCCGTCGGTGAGGTATTGCGCCAGTGTCTCTTGCGGATCGACCGCCTCGCGCTTCTGGTCGAGTGTGGCGATCTCCAGATTGGTGCCGAGCCGCACCGTGCCTGAGTCCGGTTTCAATTCGCCGGTCAGCATCTTCAAGAGCGTCGTCTTGCCGGCGCCGTTCGGCCCGACCAAGCCGACGCGGTCGCCGCGCTGAATACGGGTCGAGAAGCCCTTGACCACGGTGAGGTCGCCAAAGCTCTTCTCGATGTTCTTGGCCTCGATCACCAGCTTGCCGGATTCGGCGGCGTCGCTGGCCACCATGGTCGCCGCGCCCTCGGCGCCGCGATGGCCACGAAAGCGCTGGCGCATGGTCTGCAACTCGCCGAGCCGGCGCATGTTGCGCTTGCGTCGCGCCGTCACGCCATAACGCAGCCAGTGCTCCTCGCGCACGATCTGGCGGCCGAGCTTGTGCTGCTCGCGCTCTTCTTCTTCCAGCACCGTGTCGCGCCATTCCTCGAAATGGCCAAAACCCTTGTCGAGACGGCGGGTCTGGCCGCGGTCGAGCCAGACGGTGGCGCGTGACACGCGCTCGAGGAAGCGGCGGTCGTGCGAGATGACAATCAGCGCCGAAGAGGTGCGGGCAAGCTCCTCCTCCAGCCACTCGATGACCGACAGGTCGAGATGGTTGGTCGGCTCATCGAGGAGGAGAATGTCGGGCTCCGGCGCCATGACGCGGGCAAGGGCAGCGCGCCGCGCCTCGCCGCCGGACAGGTCGTTCGGTCGTTCCTCGCCGGACAGGCCGAGATGCTCCATCAGATAGGTGGCGCGGTAGGGATCGTCCGCGGGCCCGAGCCCTGCCTCGACATAGGCGCGGACGCTGGCGAAACCATCCATGTCTGGCATTTGCGGCAGGTAGCGCACTGTCGCCGAAGGCTGGCGGAACACCTCGCCGTCCTGCGGCTCGATCAATCCCGCGGCGATCTTGAGCAGCGTCGACTTGCCCGAACCATTGCGGCCGACCAAAGCGATCTTGTCGCCCGCCGACGCTGTCAGTTCCGCCCCGTCGAGCAGCGGCGTGCCACCGAAGGTCAGTTGTATCCCGTCGAGATTGAGAAGTGGCGGCGCCATGTCAGCTTTCAGGTAGGGGGAAAGGATGGGCGAGCAACAGCGCGCGGCCGCTGCCCAGGGCGATTTCGAGCCGGCCCTTGACCTCGTTGGAAATGGTCAGCGACGAGCCGAACGCCACCTCGACATGGTTCAGCGGCCATTTGGCGCCGGAGACGGTCAGGCCGAAAAGGTCGGAGAAGCCGAGGATCGAAAATAGCGTGCCGTCGGCGTAGTCGAAGCCGGCCTTTCCGGGAAGCAAGGGGATGCCTTCCTGTGCGCCGCTGGTCAAAAGCACCTCTATGCCTGCCTCGGCCAGCCGGATGCTGAGCGCGAGGTGCAGGAAGGCGTGGTCGGTGCGCTTGCCGCCGAACGCGCCGGCGAGCAGGAGCCGGGTCGCGCCGCGTTCGAGCGCAGCGGCGATAGCCAGTTCGCCGTCGGTCTTGTCCTTTTCTGCCGGAAACACCTGGCGAGGCACGGCGGCGAGATCATCCGGCAAATCCGCCGGCACCGAATCGAAGTCGCCGACCCAGAGTTCCGGCGTCAGGCCCAGCGTCCGGGCATGGCCGATGCCGGCGTCGGCGGCGATGACACGGGAGCCTTCGACCTGGCGGTCGAGCAGCGGCGTGCGGATAAGATCGCCGCCAAGCAGGATGGTGAATTTGCTCATATGCGTGGCCCTTACCAGCCCTGCTTGCGAAACGGAAGGCCGCGCTCCGGATACCCTGCAAACTTCAGCTTGCGCAGCACTTCGGCCGGGCCTATGTGTCGAAACGCTCTAACGGGGTGCTGGACGCGATCTTCGCGGACCAGCTGAGAGGCAACCATGCCAACCCGCTGAACCTGATCCGGTTTGTACCGGCGGAGGGATTAGACGTTTCGGACAGCCCGACGCCTCAATTCCTTTCAATGCGAACGAAGGAGGCGCCGATGCGCACGTTTTTATACTCTCTTGTTTCGGCAATGTTGCTTGCGGCGTCCGTTCTCGCCGGCATCGGGCAGGCATCCGCGCAAGAGAAACTCACCGTCTATACCTATGAGAGCTTCACCGCCGAGTGGGGTCCAGGCCCCGCGGTCAAGAAGGCCTTCGAGGCGGAATGCGGCTGTACTCTCGATTTCGTTGCGGTCGCCGACGGCGTCGCGCTGCTCAACCGTGTCAGACTGGAAGGGGCCGCGACCAAGGCCGACATCGTGCTCGGCCTCGACACCAATCTGACGGCGGAAGCCAAGGCCACCGGCCTGTTTTCGCCGCATGGCCCGGTGTCGGACGTCAAGGTGCCGGGCGGCTGGAGCGACGATATTTTTGTGCCGTTCGACTATGGCTATTTTGCCGTCGTTTACGACACCGAAAAGCTGAAGACCCCGCCGAAAAGCCTGAAGGAATTGGTCGAGGGCAGTGCCGATGAGAAGATCGTCATCCAGGATCCGCGCACCTCGACGCCCGGTCTAGGCCTGCTGTTGTGGGTGAGGTCGGTCTATGGCGACAAGGCGCCGGAAGCCTGGGCCAAGCTCAGGGCAAAGGTGCTCACCGTGACGCCGGGCTGGAGCGAGGCCTATGGCCTGTTCACCAAGGGCGAGGCGCCGATGGTGCTGTCCTATACCACGTCGCCGGCCTATCACATGGTCGCCGAAAACACCGAACGCTATCAGGCGGCGTCCTTCGAGGAGGGCGCGTATCTGCAGATCGAGGTTGCCGGCATCACCACGACTGGTGCGAAGAATCCGCTGGCGGAAAAGTTCCTGGCCTTCATGACCGGGCCGAAATTCCAGGATGTCATCCCCGAGACCAACTGGATGTTCCCTGCCGGCAAGACCGACAAGCCGCTCAACCCAGCCTTCGACAAGCTCGTCAAGCCGACCAAGGCCTTGCTGTTCAGCCCCGAAGAGGTCGCCGCCAACCGCAAGGCCTGGGTCGACGAATGGCTGGCGGTGATGAGCAAATAGCTTCTGATTGACGATGATCACTCTACGGCGCCCCCCTCTGTCCTGCCGGACATCTCCCCCACGAGGGGGGAGATCGGCCATCATGCCGGCTTTCGCCAATCTCCGACATTGCCGGAATGAGCGGAGCGCTGAACCTGCCAATCTCCCGC
>NZ_RZTA01000218.1:0-4220 GCF_004023115.1 Mesorhizobium sp. M6A.T.Cr.TU.017.01.1.1 | reverse complement strand
GTGTTCACGATTCCCCGGGGAGCGGGCGGCGGTATCTTGAGCCGTCGGTGACACTGCCGATCTCCCCCCTTGTGGGGGAGATGCCCGGCAGGGCAGAGGGGGCGCGACGGATCGCCAGCGTCTCGTTTCCTGAATTAACATGGGGCAGTTGCAAAGGGTTGAAGGTCGGCGGGACAGCACCCCCCTCTGTCCTGCCGGACATCTCCCCCGCAAGGGGGGAGATCGGTAGCTTCGCCGACGGCGCCTCCTTCGCAAGTATGGATGCAGTTTAGAAGGTTTGCGAAAGCCGAAGCGACATCCAATCTCCCCCCCTTGCGGGGGAGATGTCCGGCAGGACAGAGGGGGGTGGGAGGGAACGCGATAACGCAAAAGTGGCCGCCGGCCATCTGTTGACGAGATTCTGCTATTACTGCATCCGACGATGGCGGCGGCGCTGAGGCAGGGAACGATGACGACAATCAAAACGTGGACTGAAGGTCGACTAGTGCCAGCGAAGCGGCGGACCCTCTGATGGCGCCCATCAAGGTCGATCCTGCCAAGGTGCGCGAGTTCAGCGATGCCGAGAGCTTCTACACCTGGCTCGGCAACCACCACGACACCGAGACAGAAGTCTGGATCAAGATCCACAAGGTCGGTTCGGGGCTGCCTTCGATCACGCCGAAGGAGGCCATCGATGTCGTTCTGTGCTGGGGCTGGATCGATGCCGTGCGCAAGGGGCTCGACGACAAGAGCTATTTGCAACGCTACACGCCGCGCGGCAGGAAGAGCACCTGGAGCCAGATCAACGTCGACAACGTCGCCCGGCTGATCGAGCAGGGCCGGATGACAGAGCATGGGCTGAAACAGGTCGAGGCAGCGAAGGCCGACGGGCGCTGGGCGCGCGCCTATGGAAGCGGCAAGGACATGAAAATCCCCGACAATCTTCAGGCTGCAATAGACGCCGAGCCCAAGGCCAAGGCGATGCTGGCAACGCTCAGCGCGCAGAACCGTTTCGCGCTCGCCTTCCGCATCCACAACATGAAGACCGAAGCCGGGCGCAAGAAGAAGATCGCGGCGTTTGTCGAAATGCTGAAGCGCGGTGAGACGATTTACCCGCAAGGGAAGAAATGAGGGTTTGTGGCCGGCCGTCACGGCAGTCGCTGCGGATCGTCATCGGGCGTACGTTCAAGTCCGACGATGGACGCGGCACTGTTGCCTGCCGCTGGCCTTGAAACCACGTCAGGCTCCTCCATCTAGTTCGCAATAGCGCGCAACTTTCCGAGGAAGCGCCAGGAGTTGCTGGCCTCCGACAAACCAGAGTGGCCGCCCGCTGGTTTTTGGCGGGCAGCCTTAACAATCGAGCGTCTTCCTCGTTGTCGGACGAAGGGAGATCAAAATGGCAAAGGTCGTTTGCGTCCTCTATGACGATCCCGTCGACGGTTATCCGTCAAACTATGCGCGGGATGGGCTGCCGAAGCTCGACCGCTATCCCGGCGGCCAGACGCTTCCCACGCCGAAGGCCATCGACTTCGAACCGGGCGTCCTGCTCGGCAGCGTGTCGGGCGAGCTCGGCCTGAGGCCATTTCTCGAAAGCGCCGGGCACAGCCTGGTCGTGACCTCGGACAAGGACGGTTCCGACAGCGTGTTCGAACGCGAGCTCGGTGACGCCGAAATCGTCATCTCGCAGCCGTTCTGGCCGGCCTATCTGACCAAGGAACGAATAGCCAAGGCAAACCAACTCAAGCTTGCGATCACCGCCGGCATCGGATCCGACCATGTCGATCTGCAGGCCGCGATGGACCGCGGCATCACCGTCGCCGAGGTGACCTACTGCAACTCGATCAGCGTGTCCGAGCATGTGGTGATGATGATCCTCGCGCTCGTGCGAAACTATATCCCCTCTTACCAGTGGGTCATCAAGGGCGGCTGGAATATCGCCGACTGTGTGGCGCGCTCCTACGATGTCGAAGGGATGCAGATCGGAACCGTCGGCGCCGGCCGCATCGGCAGCGCGGTGCTGCGCCGGCTGCGGCCGTTCGACGTCACATTGCACTACACCGACCGCCACCGCCTGCCCGAGGCGGTCGAGAAGGACCTTGGCGTCACCTTCCACCCGGACGCCGCAGCCATGGTCGGCATCTGCGACGTGGTGACGATCAATGCCCCCTTGCATCCGGAGACGGAGAACCTGTTCGACGAGGCGATGATCGCCAGGATGAAACGCGGCGCCTATCTGGTGAACACGGCACGCGGCAAAATCTGCAATCGCGACGCCGTTGCGCGGGCGCTGGAGAGCGGCCAGCTCGCGGGCTATGCCGGCGATGTCTGGTTCCCGCAGCCGGCCCCTAAGGACCATCCGTGGCGATCGATGCCGTATCACGGCATGACGCCGCATATTTCGGGATCGTCGCTCTCGGCGCAGGCGCGCTATGCCGCAGGCACGCGCGAAATCCTGGAATGCTGGTTCGAAAGCCGGCCGATCCGCGAGGACTACCTGATCGTCGATGGCGGCAAGCTGGCCGGTGCCGGCGCGCATTCCTATAGCGCGGGCGACGCCACAAGCGGTTCGGAAGAGGCGGCGCGCTTCAAGGCCAAGGCGTGAGCCAACAGGGCCTGATCCAGGCGGGATCAGGTCTCCGCAGGGGTCGAATGCGGCAGTTCGCGGGTATCGTGTAGGCGATGGGCCGGATGGCCTCCGCATCCCTCGTTGCATCGACCGGCGGGGCCAAAGAAACTGCCAGCCGTGATGTCTCCGATGGGCCCCTTCGCCCGCTCTTTGCACAGTAACGGTTTCTTCTCTGATTTCGCTGCACATTGGCCGCGACGGAGCGGGCGAAGTCCAGGGCATGGCCGACAGGAAGAATCGCAACGGAGAGTTCTGGGAGCTGGCGCTCGAACGCGCGCATCTTGGCGTCTGGGACTGGGATCTCGCGAGCGGCGACTGTTTCTATTCGGCAATGTGGTTGCAGATGCTTGGCTATGGCGAGGGTGAGCTTGTCGAGACAAGCGATCTCTGGTTGCAGCTGACGCATCCCGACGATCGCGAGCGGGCGGTGGCCAGCGGTGAACGCCACATTGCCGGCCAGACCGATTCCATCGAGACCGAGCTCAGGCTGAAGCACAAATCCGGCCACTGGGTATGGGTACTCGATCGCGGCGGGGTGGTCGAGCGCGATGCCGGAGGCCGGCCGGTCCGGCTGATGGGCGTCCAGACCGACATCACCAAGCAGAAGCAAGCGGAACACGAGCTTGAACAGGTGAATGTGCGCTTTCGCCTGGCATTGGCCGCCAGCGGCACCGGCATCTGGCATCACGACCTCGCCGCACGCAAAAGCTACTGGGACGAGCGCACTAGGGAAATTTTCGGGCTTGTCGCCGACACCGACGAGGTGTCGAGCGACCTCTGGCACAGCTATCTGCATCCGGACGACAGGGACTACGCCGAGCGGGCGCATAAGGTGCCGCTGCAAACCCAGAAGGTCGTTGCCGTGCAATACCGCATCATCAAGCGGGACGGCGAGGTCCGACATATCGAATCGCTGATACGGTTCATCGCCGACGCTCAATCGTCGGGTCAGATCCTGGGCACGGTGCGCGACATCACCGAGGCCAAGCAACGCGAGCAGGAGCTTGCCCACGCGGCCGATCACGACGCGCTGACCGGCCTTTTGAACCGCGCCGCATTCGACCGGCTGCTGGCCCAGCATATCGCAACGGCGCGCCCGCTCGCGGTCTTCTACGTCGATCTCGACTACTTCAAGGCCTTGAACGACTTCGCCGGCCACGCCGCCGGCGACCTCGCGCTGAAGAGCGTCGCCGAGGGCATTCTGGGCTGCCTGCCACGGTCGGTGCACGCCGCGCGCCTCGGCGGCGACGAGTTCGCGCTGATGGTGCCTGATTGCGACGCAGCCCAAGCCGAGCGTATCGCCGGCGCGGTTCTCGCGGCGGTTCGCGACGCCGACCTCGGCTCGACGGCGGCGTCGCGCAAGCTCGCGGCCAGCATCGGCATCGCCTTTGTCGCCGATGCGAATACCGCGGTGGCCGACGCGCTCGCCTGCGCCGACGACGCCTGCTATGCGGCCAAAGCTGCCGGGCGCAATCGCTTCGCGGTGTTCTCCCCTGAGACAACATCCGGTTCCGGCGGCCTCAATGCGGCACGGCTGGCGGCCGACACCGTCGATGCCATGGAGGACGGAAGACTGAAACTGTTCGGCCAGGAAATCCATCGGCTCGGGAAACTC
>NZ_RZTA01000217.1:0-4653 GCF_004023115.1 Mesorhizobium sp. M6A.T.Cr.TU.017.01.1.1 | reverse complement strand
GCGCCGTCGAGGCTCGGGCGGAAGGAGGAAGCATCTCGGCGACGATGCTGTTACCGCCGCTGTCAACGATCATGCTCGAATTTGCTTCGGAATGAGCGATGTCTCGCAGCGCGTAACTTGGGAGGATAAAATGGCAGAGATAAAACGAACCCAGCCGCTGGCGCGCGATGCCATGGCTTATGTGCTGGCCGGCGGCCGCGGCAGCCGCCTCAGGGAGTTGACCGACCGACGCGCCAAGCCGGCGGTCTATTTCGGCGGCAAGACGCGCATCATCGATTTTGCGCTCTCCAACGCGCTCAATTCCGGCATTCGCCGCCTCGGCGTCGCCACGCAATACAAGGCGCATTCGCTGATCCGCCACCTGCAGCGCGGCTGGAACTTCCTGCGGCCCGAGCGTAACGAGAGCTTCGACATCCTGCCGGCCAGCCAACGCGTGTCGGAAACGCAATGGTATGAGGGCACGGCCGATGCCGTGTACCAGAACATCGACATCATCGAGGCCTACGGGCCCGAATACATGGTCATCCTAGCCGGCGACCACATCTACAAAATGGACTACGAGCTGATGCTTCGCCAGCATGTCGAAGCCGGTGCTGATGTCACCGTCGGCTGCCTCGAAGTGCCGCGCATGGAGGCGACCGGCTTCGGTGTCATGCATGTCGATGCCAAGGACACCATCATCTCCTTCATCGAGAAGCCCGCCGATCCGCCCGGCATTCCCGACAAGCCGGATTTCGCCCTGGCCTCGATGGGCATCTATGTGTTCAAGACCAAGTTCCTGATGGAGCAACTGCGCCGCGACGCGGCCGAACCGGGCTCAAGCCGAGACTTCGGCAAGGACATCATCCCCTATGTCGTCGAGCATGGGAAAGCGATCGCCCATCGCTTCGCCAAATCCTGCGTGCGCTCGACCGCCGAGAACGAAGCCTACTGGCGCGATGTCGGCACGGTCGACGCCTATTGGGAAGCCAATATCGACCTGACCGACATCACGCCGGAGCTCGACCTCTACGACCGCGACTGGCCGATCTGGACCTATGCCGAGCTGAAGCCGCCGGCAAAGTTCGTGCATGACGAGGATGGCCGCCGCGGCTCTGCCGTGTCGTCGCTCGTCTCGGGCGATTGCATCGTCTCAGGCGCGTCACTGAAGCGAAGCCTGATCTTCACGGGCGCGCGCATCAATTCCTATTCGACGCTCGAGGACGTCGTCATGCTGCCCGACTGCCATGTCGGCCGGAACGCAAGGTTGAAGCGCGTGGTCATCGATCATGGCGTAAGGATACCGGAGGGGCTCGTGGTCGGCGAGGATCCCATTCTCGACGCCAAGCGCTTCCGCGTTTCCGAAAAGGGCATCTGCCTCGTCACGCAGGTCATGATCGACAAACTGGGGTTGTAGTGGATGCAGGTTCTGTCGGTCACGCCCGAAATATTCCCTCTGATCAAGACTGGCGGGCTTGCCGACGTGACCGGCGCGTTGCCCATCGCGCTCGCCGGCAACGGCGTGACGATGCGCACGCTCGTTCCCGGCTATCCCCAGATCATGGATGCCTTCAAGAAGAAAAAGGCCGTTCACCAATACTCGCAGCTGCAGGGCGGCAAAGCTTCGGTCCATGCCGTGGAGATTTCAGGGCTCGATCTTTTCGTGCTCGACGCGCCGCATCTGTTCGATCGTCCCGGCGGTCCCTATGGCAATGCCACCGGCGCCGACTGGCCGGATAATTGGCGGCGTTTCGCGGCCCTGAGCCAGGTTGGCGGCGACATCGCCGGCGGCGCCATCTCGGGCTACCAGCCGGACATCGTCCACGCCCATGACTGGCAATCGGCGATGACGCTGGCCTATATGCGCTACGGCAAGGCGGTCGGAACGCCGTCGATGATCACCGTCCACAACCTCGCTTTCCAGGGCCGGTTCGGCGCCGGCATCTTTGGCGAGCTTGGCTTGCCGGCGTCGGCCATGGCGCTCGACGGCGTCGAATATTATGGCGGCGTCGGCTTCCTCAAGGCCGGCCTGCAGGCCGCCTGGGCCATCACCACGGTCAGCCCGACCTATGCCCAGGAAATCCGCTCGCCCGAATTCGGCATGGGCCTTGATGGCCTGGTCAACATGCGGTCTGTCGATCTCTATGGCATCGTCAACGGCATCGATACCGAGATATGGGACCCGGCCACCGACAAGCATCTGGTCTCCAATTACACGGCCAAGACTTTGAAGGCGCGGCACCCCAACCGGACCGCCGTCGAGGATCGTTTCGACCTCGATCGCGACGACAGTCCGATCGTCTGTGTCATCAGCCGGCTCACTTGGCAGAAGGGCATGGATATATTGGCGGCGGTCGTTGACGGGATCGTTGCGAGGGGTGCGCGCCTGGCGATTCTGGGATCCGGCGACGCCGGCCTCGAAGGTGCGCTGCTGGCCGCCGCCGCCCGCCACCGCGGTCGCATCGGCGTCGTCATCGGTTATGACGAGGGCCTTTCCCACACCATGCAGGGCGGCTGTGACGCCATCGTCATCCCGTCGCGCTTCGAGCCTTGCGGACTGACGCAGCTTTATGGCCTGCGCTATGGCTGCGTGCCGGTCGTCGCCCGCACCGGCGGCCTCGCTGACACGATCATCGATGCCAATGAAGCGTCCGTTTCGGCAGGCGTCGCGACCGGCTTCCAGTTCGCGCCCGCCGATGCCGGCGCCTTGCTGCACGCCATCCGCCGGCTGGTCGAAGCGCACGCCAACCCCACGGTCTGGACGTCGATGCAGCGGCAAGGCATGAAGGCCGACGTGTCGTGGGACAAAAGCGCGGAAAAATATGTTGAGCTCTATCGCTTGCTGCTTTCGAAAAGGGTCGCCTGAAGCATGACACAAACCGTCCCCACCAAACCCTATCTCGACCAGAAGCCCGGCACCTCCGGGCTGCGCAAGAAGGTGCCGGTGTTCCAGCAGGGGCACTATGCAGAGAACTTCATCCAGTCGATCTTCGATGCGCTGGATGGATTCAAGGGCAAGACCCTGGTGATCGGCGGCGACGGCCGCTTCTACAACCGCGAGGTCATCCAGAAGGCCATCGCCATGGCGGCAGCAAACGGCTTCGGCAAGGTGATGGTCGGGCAGGGCGGTATCCTGTCGACGCCGGCAGCTTCCAACGTCATCCGCAAATACAAGACTTTCGGCGGCATCATCTTGTCGGCCAGCCACAATCCAGGCGGCCCGCATGAGGATTTCGGCATCAAATACAATGCTGGCAATGGCGGCCCGGCGCCGGAAAAGCTGACCGACGCGATCTTCGCCAAGACCAAGGTGATCTCCAGTTTCAAGATCGCCGACATCGACACCGTCGACATCGACACAATCGGTACCGTCGAGGCGGGCGGCATGACGGTCGAGGTGATCGACCCGGTCGCCGACTATGCCGAGCTGATGGAAAGCCTGTTCGATTTCGATGCCTTGCGCGCGTTGTTCAAATCGGGTTTCCGCATGCGCTTCGACGCCATGCATGCCGTGACGGGTCCCTACGCCAAGGAGATCCTGGAAAACCGTCTCGGCGCGCCGAACGGCACTGCCCGTAACTTCATTCCCCTGCCGGATTTTGGCGGCCACCATCCCGATCCCAATCTGGTTCACGCCAAACACCTCTATGACGAGATGATGGGACCGGATGCGCCGGATTTCGGCGCCGCTTCCGACGGCGACGGCGACCGCAACCTGATCATCGGCAAGGGTATTTTCGTCACCCCGTCGGATTCCGTGGCCATGCTCGCCGCCAACGCCCATCTGGCGCCGGGGTATAAGGCCGGCCTGAAAGGCATCGCCCGCTCGATGCCGACCAGCGGTGCGGCCGACCGCGTCGCTGAAAAGCTCGGCATCGGCATCTACGAAACGCCGACCGGTTGGAAATTCTTCGGCAACCTTCTCGACGCCGGCATGGCGACGATCTGCGGCGAGGAAAGTGCCGGAACCGGCTCCAACCATGTCCGCGAAAAGGACGGGCTGTGGGCCGTGCTTTTGTGGCTCAATATCCTTGCTGCCCGCGGCGAAAGCGCCAAGCAGATCGTCACCGAGCACTGGGCGACCTATGGCCGCAACTACTATTCGCGCCATGACTATGAAGAGGTCGAGACCGACCGCGCCGACGCGCTGGTCGACGAATTGCGCGCCAAGCTCGCTTCGTTGCCCGGCACCAGCGTGCGCGGCATGAAGATCGCCAGCGCCGACGATTTCGCCTACCACGATCCGGTCGATGGCTCGATAGCCAAGAACCAGGGGATCAGGGTGCTGTTCGAAGGCGGATCGCGCGTCGTCTTCCGTCTCTCCGGCACCGGCACCTCGGGGGCGACGCTGCGCCTCTACATCGAGCGCTACGAGCCGGACAAGTCTCGGCACGATCTTGACACCCAGGAGGCGCTTGCCGATCTGATTGCGGCAGCCGATGATATCGCCGGGATTCGCGGCCATACCGGCCGCGCCAAGCCGAGCGTGATTACTTGAGTTTGGTTCACAGCCGGCCGTCTGAGTTCGGCCTGCGTCGCGAGGCTCCCCCTTCTCCCCTTGTGAGACCTTTGCACAGAAGCCGAACGGTGATTCTGTGGTGAAGGTTGGAGCAGGGAGATTCGGGATGGCGGATCGTGTTTGGGGTCAGTTGAGTCTGGCGGACGGTCTGGCGG
>NZ_RZTA01000216.1:0-4663 GCF_004023115.1 Mesorhizobium sp. M6A.T.Cr.TU.017.01.1.1 | reverse complement strand
TGGCACGGTCGTCGGCATGCGAGCGCGCGAACTCATTAGCCTCGACAAAGTCGAGGTTCCCTGCGGAGCTGAAGGCATTTCCAACGGAGGAACAGCCGGATGAAAGTAATGATTCGCAGGACCGCTACTGGCTTGTCGGCTTATGTTCCCAAGAAGGATCTCGAAGAGCCGATCACCGAGATTGAGAACGCTGACTTATGGGGCGGGACCGTGATGCTCAGGAACGGTTGGCGGCTCATGCTGCCCGACCTTCCGCGCGATACGCGTTTGCCGATCACCGTCGAGGCGATGAAGATTTCCGACGGGGCCTGATGCCGGTGGGTTCAGTGGCGGAGAGGAAACGCGTATGAACACGATGCTGAGCTGGGACCATCTCGTCGTCGTCCGGGGCAGTTTTGCCAAAAAGCTGATTGACCTGCTGAACGGCGCTCTCAAGGCCGATCGAGTGATCCCCTATCTCGGTCCTGGTCTTCTGCAGCTTAACGCACTGGAATCACCTGTACCTTGCACCCCTGAAGATGTCGCCGCGGCGCTCAACAAGCGGGCGCCTGCCCCTTCCAGGATTCGCACCAATATGTGGTCGGTCGCGCAGTTTATCGAGCAGCGCCGACATCGTCGGACTCTCCAAACGTGGATGGCGGAGATATTCGCAGCCCCCGCCGAGCCGACCGTTCTTCACGCCTGGCTCGCAACCCTTCAACTGTCTGTCATCATCGACAGCTGGTACGATGGCGCCATGCGAGCAGCCCTTGCAGAGGCCGGCCAAACAGACGTTGTCGAGATACAAGGAACGACGCGCGCGACCGGAATCGGTAACATCTGGACGAGAACTTACGATTTGTCAGGAACAGAACTCGAGGCCGAACAAGTGGCTAGGACGGTGCTCTATGCGCCGCACGGCAGCGTCAGGCCGGCCGCAAACTTCCTCGTGGCTGATTCCGATTACGTCGAAGTCCTAACCGAAATTGATATCCAGACGCCGATCCCGGACGCGGTGAAGCAACGGCGCGTCAACCGGGGTTTTTTCTTCGTGGGCTGCCGCTTCAACGATCAGATGCTGCGCACATATGCCAGACAGCTGATGAAGCGCTCCACTGGCCCACATTTTGCGGTGATCGATTCGGCTACGCTGACCAGAAACGAACGTCGTTTCCTTGCCGAAGGCGCAATCACGGTCATCGACATGCCGATCCGCAACGCCGCGGCTCGCCTCGTCGGGGTCGATGCTAGCCAGGATTAATGGCCGGCGATTGCTGGTGAGTCGCTGCTTGCCTCCAAGGGCGAAAACTCAGTTGGGAATACATTCGTGAGCAGTAATGCTAGTGGCAGCACAACGGAGGCTCTGAATTCGTTGGGCCATGTGAAAGGGTCCGCTGCTGCGGGACGTGAGCACGTTGCGGCGGCATTACGCACATGATCTTGTGACCCCCGTGGCAAAAGAACTGAAGCGCCCGAGTCGCGACAATATATGCAGCGCTCAATGGCTTCGACAAAAATTCGGCACAGTTTCGACAGTTCGCATGCACCTCCAGGGTCAACGAGGTTGATTATGCCTGTTTATGTGGGTCGGCCACGCGAGCAGGAATTCCCACTACCTTTGCCCCGGCGGGAACATCTCGTGTGACCACGCAGCCAGCGCCTACCACTGCATTATCACCAATCGTGACGCCAGGCAGAATGATTGCTCCACCGCCGATCCAGACACGGCTGCCAATGCGAACAGGACGCCCGACCTGCAGGCCGGCCTGCCGCTGCTCGGCATCATGTGGATGATCGGCGGTATAAATCTGCACAGCAGGCCCAATTGCCGTTCCTTGCCCGATTTTGACCTCTACCACGTCAAGAATAACGCAGTTGAAGTTGATGTAGGCATTGGCTCCAATGCGGATATTGAATCCGTAGTCGCAAAAAAAGGGCGGACGGATGACCGTTCCGCGCCCAACCTCTCCCAGCCGCTCGGACAAAAGCTCATGCCAATGCCCCGTGGTCTGCCCCAGCGTATCATTGTACCGCTTGAGCCAAGCCCCGGTGGCCAACAGGTCAGCTTGGATCTCCGGATCCGCCGCATTGTAAAACTCGCCTGCGAGCATCTTTTCTTTTTGGCTACGCATCATAGTCTCCCGTCAGGTTGTGTCCCCTACAGTGATGCAGGAACGCACATCAAACTGCCTCGGCAACTTTGTAACTCGGTCTTGCCGGGCGCGCGGTCGGTCACGAGCCGGGGCGACAGTTTCGTCTCGACCAACTTCCAAGAATTTGGATATCGCAGATCAACCGGTCGCAGGGGCCAATACCTGACGAAGTCGGCAACTGTCCAGCGGTCGAACTCACTTTCATGCCCATCTCAGATTGCGTGATATCGAGCGGTAAGCCATCAGCTAATGTATCGACCAGGTCCCGCCAGCGGAGATCTGCGCGTCGCCTCTACGCATGCTGGCGTGTCACCAATGATACATCGATTATTTCTGGATTTCAGGCACGTCGAATTGATTTGCCCTTGCGGTGTAGAGCGAAGTTACTAGCCATAGGATTACTCCTTTTTAGTTTGTCAGTCGCAGAGCCCCAGTACGACTGGTGGTAGAAAGCACACGGCCGGAATCTTGGCAGCGCTGTTCACACCCACTCGTAAGCCTGGCCGATGGGCTCGGCGCCAGAGCACCAATGCTTGACCTGCTCCAGCTCTTGCTCGGCGGGTTGTTTCAGAGACGCTTGATCTCGATACCGCGTTTTCTCAGCACGTAGCCGATCTGGCGCGGGGTCAAACCGAGCAGGCGCGCCGCCTTTGCCTGCACCCAGCCACACTTTTCCATGGCAGCAATGACCGTATCGGCATCGGGCACCCTACCACGAGTCGTGGCAGGGCCTATCGGCGCTTGCCCGTCGCCGACGGGCGGGGCGGCACAGGCGGCGGAAGGCTCGATCGTAGTCGACTTCTCTGACGTCGGCGGTCCGTTCTTCCACAGCGCCGCGGCCAAGCACTGATCCGCATAACAGGCAAAGTCAGTTCTGAGGATTGATGGACCCGTCGCCAGAACTGCCGTCCGTTGAACGCAGTTTTCGAGCTCTCGGATGTTACCTGGAAATTCGCAGTTCATTAGCACCTCAATCGCTTCGGGAGCGAAGGTCAGCGTGTGATCATTCTCAGTATTGAAATTCTTGAGAAACTGAGCGGCCAAGAGCGGAATATCACCTCGCCTTTCGCGCAATGCCGGCACGCGTAAAGTGACGACGTTGATGCGATAATAGAGGTCTTGCCGGAACTCCTTGCGTTGAACTGCCGTTTCCAAGTCCCTGTTCGTTGCGGCAATCACGCGAACATCAACTTTAATGGTGTGGTTGCTGCCGACGCGCTCAAACTCCTGCTCCTGCAGGACACGCAGCAGCTTAGCCTGGAACGAACCTGATATTTCGCCAATCTCGTCCAGAAACAATGTGCCTTTGTCGGCAGCCTCAAAGCGCCCCTTGCGCAAACTGCTCGCGTCGGTGAAGGCACCCTTCTCATGACCGAACAAGTCAGATTCCAGAAGCGTCTCGGTGAGCGCCGCGCAATTGACCTTGATGAAGGGCTGCTTGGCGCGAGGCGAGAGCTCGTGAATGGCTTTGGCAACCAGCTCCTTGCCGGTTCCGGATTCACCTCGCAACAGGACCGTAGTCTTCGCCTTGGCCACCTTGACAAGGTGCTCACGCAGCTTGCGCAGTGCCTGACTATCGCCAAGCATCTCCTTGCTGATCTTTTTACGTTCCATTTGGCAGCCCATCCCACTCCGCCACCCGCCGGTAGAACTGCACTGGACGGTGAGCTGTGTTGTATTTCGCCATCATCATTCTCGATCTCACCTTTGTTGCTTCGAAATTTCCGGCGCGCGGACGCCCTCGGCAAATGGCAATGGCGCCTGAGCATCGTTGTCTTTCACCAGGACGAGCGTCTTCTCCTCCGTGCGGGCGCCCGCAATATGCGCGCTTGTTTGCGCAGGCCTTTACTCGAGCGGTCGCCGTTCTGTCCGGCTTCTGCCGCACCGCAGCCTGCAAACCCATCCTTGACAAGAAAGGAGGGGAGTCAATCGAGCTCTCCTTGCATTCGTGCAAGGAAAATTGTCAGTTTGATAGAATTCTATCAAAACGGCAGAAACGCCCCGCCCCCAATTTGGCTGTACCTGCGGCGTTCAGCGTACGTGACGACATGTGCGGACTTGTCCCAATTGCCGTCCGAGTTGTGCGGGAAACAGTAGCCGCTGCGCTGTTCGCTTCAACCGCGTGATGCCGCTGACAGTAGAGGCGGCGGCTCGTCGAGCGAGGCTTCATTGTTCGGCTACTAAAGCGGCTGTGCTTTGGTGGGAGTTGGTTTCGCCCAAGTTCTGGGCCTGGGGGGCGTCGGCCCGTTTCGCCGCACAGGCTCCTTCCACATCGTCGAGCCGAGAAAGAGGGGCCACATAGCTCCCCCTGTTTCACAATGCCCCGCCCCTCAAGCAGCTAGATACGACAGGTGACCTCAAATGAGGCGTCTTGCATGGCTTCTACACCTGCCTGAATGCCAGAACTGCGTTCGTGCCGCCCATGGCGAAGGCGTTGCTCATGGCGACGCGCACCTTGCGCTCGCGCGGCACATTGGGTGTGATGTCGAGGTCGCAAGCGGGATCTGGCTCGCGATAGTTGGCGGTCGGCG
>NZ_RZTA01000215.1:0-4714 GCF_004023115.1 Mesorhizobium sp. M6A.T.Cr.TU.017.01.1.1 | reverse complement strand
CGGCCGCCAGCGCCTGGATCGCCTGGGCAAGCAGCGTGTCGGCGTCCGGTCCCAGGCAGAGCACACGGCCGCGCGGCGACAGCGCCAGCGTGTTGGCCTCGCCGGTCGGTCCGGGCAGATCGACCTGGCCGAAATCGATGCCCGCGGCGGCGCCGATCGCCGCCGCACCCTTGCCGCGCAGATGTTTCCTGAGCACGGCAACGCGGTCCGCTCGCGTCGACCAGCCGCCAAGCGCTGGGTCTGGCAGATTGTCGGCAAGCTCTGTCGCCGTCACCTTGCGGCCGTCAAGAACAGGCGTGCCCGCCTCCGGCCCCTTGCGGAAGCGCCTGAGATAATGCGGCCCGCCAGCCTTCGGCCCGGTGCCGGAAAGCCCTTCGCCACCGAACGGCTGCGAACCGACCACGGCGCCGATCTGGTTGCGGTTGACATAGATATTGCCGGCATGGATGCCGTCGACGAAATGCTGGGCACGGCCTTCGATGCGGGTATGCAGGCCGAAGGTCAGGCCATAACCCTTGCGGTTGATCGCGGCGATCACCGCATCGATGTCGTCGGCGTCGAAGCTGGCGACATGCAGCACCGGCCCGAACACCTCACGCTCCATGTCCTCGATGCCCTTGACCCGAAAGACATGCGGCGCGACGAAGCGGCCGTTCTTCGGCGCTTCGAGCTTGGCGATCAGCCGGCCCTGCAGACCCATTTTGGTGCAATAGTCGCGGATCGATTTTTGTGCCTCATCGTCGATGACCGGGCCGACATCGGTTGAAATCTGCCAGGGATCGCCGAGACTGAGCGCTTCCATCGCTCCCTTCAGCATCTCCAGCATCTTCTTCTCGACGTCCTTCTGCACATAGAGCACGCGCAGCGCCGAGCAGCGCTGGCCGGCACTCTGGAAGGCCGAGGCAAGGATGTCGCGCACCGCTTGTTCGGGCAGCGCGGTGGAATCGACGATCATCGCGTTCAGCCCGCCGGTCTCGGCTATCAGCATGGCGTCGGGCGGCGCGGTCTCGGCCAACTGCTTTTCGATCAGCTTGGCGACCTCGGTCGAGCCGGTGAAGCAGACGCCGGCAATGCGCGGATCGGCGGTCAGCGGGCCACCGACCGACGGACCATCGCCGGGCAAAAGCTGGATGACATCCTCCGGCACACCGGCTTCGCGCAGCAATTCGACGGCGCGGAACGCGATCAGCGGCGTCTGCTCGGCCGGCTTGGCGATCACCGAATTGCCGGTGACGAGTGCTGCCGCGATCTGGCCGGTGAAGATGGCGAGCGGAAAATTCCACGGCGAGATGCAGGCGATCACCCCGCGCGCTTCCGTGCCCGGTTCGGCATTGGCCGCTTCGGCAGCGTAATAGCGCAGGAAATCGACCGCTTCGCGCACTTCGGCGACGCCGTCGGCCAGCGATTTGCCCGCTTCGCGGATAGCGAGCGCGAAGAATTCGACGGCGTTGGCTTCATAGAGATCGGCGGCGCGGTTGAGGATGGCGGCACGCTCGGCAACGGCACGCCTTGCCCATGCCGGCTGCGCCTCCACCGCGATGCGCACGGCGGTCGCGACCTGCTTGGCGCTGGCCTCGCTGACTGTGCCGACCACCTCGTCGGGTTTTGCCGGATTGACCACCGGACGCTGCTTGCCGTAGCCGGCGGCCCGCGTGATCGGCTTGGCGTGCCAGCGGTCCGGGCCGGAAAACTCGGTCTTCGCCTGGTCGATCGCGGCCAGGGTCACCGGATCAGTGATGTCGAATCCCTTCGAATTGCGTCGGCTGGCACCAAAGATCGCCGATGGTCGCGCGATCGCCGGATTGGCGGCGGGACCCTGTTTCTCGACGGTTTCGAGCGGGTCGCGGGCAATATCCTCCGGCTCGACCTCCTCGTCGGTGAGCTGGTGGACGAAGGAGGAGTTAGCGCCGTTCTCCAGCAGCCGGCGGACTAGGTAGGCAAGCAGGTCGGAATGCGCGCCGACCGGCGCATAGATGCGGCAGCGCGTGCCTTCAGCCCGCCGCACCGTCTCGTGCAGCGCTTCGCCCATGCCGTGCAGGCGCTGGAACTCGAAGGAGTCACGATCCCCGGCCATCGACAGGATGGCGGCGACGGTGTGGGCGTTGTGAGTGGCGAATTGCGGATAGATGCGGTCGGTCATCGACAGCAGCTTTTTCGCGCAGGCCAGGTAGGACACATCTGTGTTGGCCTTGCGGGTGAAGACCGGATAGCCGTCGAGCCCGAGCGTCTGCGCTCGCTTGATCTCGGTATCCCAATAGGCGCCCTTGACCAGCCGCACCATGATGGTGCGATCGTATTTCTTCGCCAGCGCATAGAGCCAGTCGATGGTGAAGGCTGCGCGCGGACCATAGGCCTGGACGACGACGCCAAAACCGTTCCAGCCGGCAAGCTCCGGCTCGGCCAGCACCCGTTCGATGACGTCGAGCGACAGGTCGAGGCGATCGGCCTCCTCGGCGTCGACGTTGAGGCCCATGCGCGAATGACGCGCCGCCAGCGCCAGCGACAAAAGCCGCGCGGCCATCACAGGCAGCATCTTTTCCTTCTGCGTTATCTCATAGCGCGGGTGCAGCGCCGAAAGCTTGACCGAGATGCCATGGTTCTGGCGGATGTCAGGGCCGTTGGCGCCGGCATCGAGCGAGGAGATGGCGTCGGCATAGGCCTTGAGATAACGCAAGGCATCGGCCTCTGTTCGAGCCGCCTCGCCCAGCATATCGAAAGAATAGAGATAGCCCTTCTGGGTCATCGGCCGGCCGCGCTTGACGGCCTCGGCAATCGTGCGGCCGAGCACGAACTGCTCGCCCATTTCACGCATGGCGGCGGCGACTGCCTTGCGGATGACCGGCTCGCCCAGCCGGCGCACCATGGCGCGCAGCGTGCCTTCGATGCCGCCCTCGCCTTCGTCGAGCACCCGGCCTGTCAGCATCAGCGCCCAGGTCGACGCATTGATGAAGATCGAGCTCGACTCGCCTGAATGCGCCGACCAGTCATGCGGCGCGATCTTATCGGCGATGAGGTCATCCATCGTCTCGGTGTCGGGCACCCGCAGCAGCGCTTCGGCCAAGCACATAAGCGCGACGCCCTCCTTGGTGGAGAGGCCATAGGCGGACAGGAAGACCTCCATCAGCCGTGGATCGGACGAGCCGCGCACCGCCCGCACCAGATCGGCGGCGCGGGCCGAGATCGCCTTTCGGTCTTTCCCCGAAAGCCCCGTCGCCTCGGCCAGCCGCTTCACGGCCTCGTCTTCATCAGGCAAATAATTGGCACGGATCTGCTGGCGGATGGCTTCGAGCGCTGGCATGACGGTCCTGTAGAGCGAGCATCAGGGAGCGGGCCGGCGGTCACCGGGCCGAATGGCGCAAGCTAACATAAACCTTGATCTCAGTCGGTCCAAAGAAATCGACACGGCAGGCCGATTGATCTATCATGATGACTGATCCCCGCCAATTTGACCAGAATTTCAATGACAGAAGACCAATTGGACCGCATCGACAGGAACATCCTGTCGGCGCTAGGCAGCAATGGCCGGCTTTCCATGTCGGAACTCGCGGCAAAAGTCGGGCTGTCGAAGACGCCGGTGCAGGCGCGGGTCAAGCGGCTGGAAAAGGACGGCTTTATCAGGGGCTACCAGGCGATCATCGACCGCGAGCGCACGGGCGAAGGCCATGTCGCTTTCGTCCAGGTGAAACTGTCGGACACCCGCTCAGCCGCGCTCGATGCCTTCAACCGCGCGGTGCAGGCGGTGCCGGAGATCGAGCAGTGCCATATGATGGCGTCGAGCTTCGACTATCTGCTGAAGGTCCGCACCACGGACATCGCCGCCTATCGCCGTGTGCTCGGCGAGCGCATCTCGGCCCTGCCCCACGTCGCCCAGACCTCGACCTTCGTGGCGATGGAGACGGTGAAAGACCGGTAGGCGCGCTGTTGCGGTAACGTCGGCGGGACAGCGCCCCTCGGTCCTGCCGGACAGAGGGGGGCGCGAAGGATCGCTACCGAGTAGCCTTTCTGAGCCGTTCACTCGGCCAGCGTCTTCAGGAACGCCACCACCGCCCCACGCTCGCGGTCCGAAAGCTGCAGTGGGTGGACCTCGGACACACCCTCGACACTGGTCGGCGCCTTCGAATAATGCGCCACCACTTCGTCAAGCGACGAGAACTGCCCGGCATGCATATAGGGCGGGCGGGTGGCGGCGCCGCGCAGCGACGGCGTCTTGTAGGCGCGGACCAGTTCCGGTCCGGCCTTGACCATGAAGCGCAGCTCGCCGCAGGCGCTGGCGTCGCCATCGCGAAAGGCGCCGAAACAGTTGAACGGATCGGCCTCGACTTGGCGTACCGCATCTATGCGGCCGCGATCCGGCGGCAAATTCGCAACCGGCGGCACGCCGGTGTTGTGAAAACTGCTGTCGGTGAAGCGCGGCCCGGTGTGGCATGTCACGCAACTGGCTTTGCCGATGAACAGTTTCAGCCCGAGGATTTCCTCAGGCGAAAAGGCATCGTCGCCTTGCGGCTGTATACCGGTAGCCAAGGCGGCGGCGAACCGGTCGAAGCGCGTCTGCGGCGGCGCGATTGATCGCTCGAAGGCGGCGATCGCCTTGCCGATGTTGGCGAAGACGCGGTTGAGGGCCTCGGCCTGCGCAGCGGGCATGGCGTTCCACGCCGCTTTCTCGGCATCGCTGCCGAGCGGACTGGCATTGGCCGGCACGGTCGAAAGGCCGGGC
>NZ_RZTA01000214.1:0-4758 GCF_004023115.1 Mesorhizobium sp. M6A.T.Cr.TU.017.01.1.1 | reverse complement strand
CGAAACGGCTCCTCGAGATGGATGAGGCGGTGTGACGCCAATTCCTCGACGGTTTGCGGCAGGCCGAACTTCGCCGCATAGCTGGCGCCGGCAACGGGAAAGATTTCCTCGTCGGCCAGCGGCAGGCAATGATAGTCCGGCCACTCCCGGGGCTCGCCACCGCGCACAGCGAGCGGAATGCCCTCGGCGATAATGTCGAGGTCGCGGTCGGCGGTCTGGATACGCAGGTCAATGCCCGGCAATTCGTCGCGGAACTGCTGCAGGCGCGGCATCATCCAGAACGAGCCGAAGGCGGTCGAAGCGGCAAGCGTAACATGGCCGCCGGTCGCCTGCTGGCGCAGGTCCTCGGCCGACTTGCGGATATGCGAGAGGCCGAGCGAGACGTCGGCGTGGAAACGCTCGCCGGCCTCGGTCAGGCTGACCTGCCGGTGGCGCCGCTGGAAGAGTTTGGCGCCGAGCTTTTCCTCCAGCCCGCGCACCGCATAGGAGACGGCGGCCTGCGTCATGCCGAGCTCGCGCCCCGCGGCGGTGAAGCTCGACAGCCGCCCGGCGGCCTCGAAGACGATCAGGCTGCCGGCCGATGGCAATAGGTGGCGCAGGCTTCGCATAAGCAGAGCTTATACAAGAGATCAGGATTTTCCAGCGTCACAGTCATATTTCGTCTCGCTAAGTTGAGTGCCTGGGGAGGATGGAGTGGTCATGAACGCACCGGCCGTTGAAGTGAGCGAACACACGAACCGCCGCAGCGGCGGCCGCCTGGGGCGCAAGGCGCTGCGGGGAACTCCCATGGCGTCATTTCCAACCTTGGTCCGTAAGATTCCGGTATACCAAATGGTCCCGGATGAGGCGGTGGAGCTGATCCACCAGGAGTCGCTCTCCATCCTCGAAGAAGTGGGATGCGAGTTCCGTGACGACGAGGCGATCGCGTTGTGGAAGGCGGCGGGCGCCGATGTCTCCGAGACACGTGTCCGCATCGACCGCGCTCTTCTAATGGAACTCGTCTCGAAGGTCCCGCCGGAATTCACGCTCAATGCGCGCAACCCCGAGCGTTCGGTGCGCGTCGGCGGAAACAACTCCATATTTGTGCCGATGTATGGGGCGCCTTACGTGCGTGACCTCGACAACAACAGGCGCTACGGCACACTCGCCGACCTCAACAATTTCCACAAGCTCGCCTACATGGCGCCTGCGCTGCACTCGTCGAGCTCGGTCATCTGCGAGCCGATGGAAATTGCGGTGCCGAAGCGTCACCTCCACATCATCCATTCGGCGCTGAAGCACTCAGACAAGCCGTTCATGGGCATCGTGACCTCCAGGGAACGAGCCGAAGACACGATGGCGATGGCGGGCATCGTGTTCGGCGAGGACTATGTCCGAGACAATCCGGTGCTGGTGTCGATCACCAACTGCAACTCGCCGTTGGTCTGGGACGCCACCATGCTGGACGCGATGAAGGTCTATGCGCGCCACAACCAGCCGCTGATCCTGGCGCCCTTCGCGCTTTGCGGCGCCTCGACTTCGGCATCGGCCGTGGGAGCGGTCGCGCAGGTCAATGCGGAAGCGCTGGCAGGCATCGCCTTCACCCAGCTCCTGCGTCCGGGTTCGCCGCAGATCTACGGACAGTTCATGGTCACTGTCGACATGAAGACTGGTGCCCCCATGGGCGGCACGCCGGAGGCCGCCCAGATGATGTATCTGATGGGGGCACTGGCGCGGAAGTACCGGCTGCCCTGGCGTACGTCCGGATTCCATGTCGGGTCGAAGCTGAACGACGCCCAGGCGGGCTACGAGGCGAACATGCTGATGCATGCCGCCATCCTTGCCGGCGCCAACTACATCTGGCATTCCGCCGGCTGGCTCGAGGCCGGCCTGACCTGCGGCTATTCGAAATTTGCCACGGACTGCGAACAGCTTGTCGGCTGGTACAAGTATGCTGGCGGTCTCCCGTTCGACGATTTCAAGGAGGCGATGGCGGCGATCCGCGAGGTCGGGCCGCAGGGCCATTTCCTCGGCACCCAGCACACGCTCGACCATTTCGAGTCTGCCTTCTTCATACCGAGCATCATGGACTTCAATTCGTTCGAACAGTGGAAGGCCGAAGGGGCAAAGGACCACGATACCCGGGGGCGCGAGAAAGCGCGCAACATGCTCGCCGATTATGAGGAGCCGAAGCTCGATGAGGGCATCGCCGATGGCTTGAGAGATTTCATCGCGCAGCGCGAGGAGCGGCTGCCGGACAGCATTAGTTGATGCAACGGGCGAAGACCCAACGGGAACCACAGGGAGAAAAAATGGCACTCTTCAGAAGCAACGGTGATCGCGTGCCGAATGCGATCGAGGCGATGGGTGAGGATGTTCGCGCAGGCCGGATGGACCGGCGCGAATTTCTGGCGCTGGCAAGCGCCTTTGGGGCATCGACGGCCCTTGCCTATGGCATGATCGGCCTTGCCGTGCCTGAGCGGGCCTTGGCCGAAGAGCCGAAGAAGGGCGGGACGCTGCGCGTTTCGATGTCGGTGAAGGCACAGAAGGACCCGCGCACTTACGACTGGGTGGAGCTTGCGAACATTTCGCGCTGCTGGCTGGAGCCGCTTGTCCGCTACACGCGCGAATTCACTTTCGAGCCGGTCTTGCTCGAGAGCTGGGACGTCAACGACGACGCCACCGAATATGTGCTGCATGTGCGCAAGGGCATCACCTGGAACAACGGCGATGCTTTCAACGCCGATGACGTTGCCTACAATCTGACGCGCTGGTGCGAGAAGGAAGCCGCCGGTAATTCAATGGCCGCGCGCGTCGGTGCGCTGATCGATGCAAAAACCGGCAAGGCCAGGGAAGGGGCAATCACCAAGGTCGATGACAACACGGTCAAGCTGAAGCTGAACGAACCTGATATCTCGCTGATCCCGAACTTCACCGACTATCCGGCGCTCATGGTCCATCGCAAATTCGATGCCGACGGCGCCGATCCGATCGCCAAGCCGATCGGCACCGGGCCTTTCGAACTCGTGTCTTATTCGGTCGGCCAGAACGCAATCGTCAAGCGTCGTGAGAATGGCAAATGGTGGGGCGGCGAAGCGCCGCTCGACAGTGTCGAATTCATCGACTACGGCACCGACTTCAACGCCTCGGTGAATGCATTCGACTCCGGCGAGATCGACGTCAATTTCGAGACACCCGCCGACTTCATCGACATCCTCGACAAGATGGGGCTGGAGAAATCGGAGGTCGCGACAGCGACGACCCTCGTTGCCCGGACCAACATCACGCACAAGCCCTACGATGACCAGCGAGTGCGCAATGCCCTGCAAATGGCCGTCGACAACAATGCCGTGCTTCAACTTGGCTACGCCGGGCGGGGCACCCCAGGTGAAAACCACCACGTCAGCCCGATCCATCCGGAATACTACCCGCTGCCCAAAAAGACGCGCGACGCGGCGGGCGCCAAGAAGCTGATGGCCGAGGCGGGACAGGCCGACTTCGAGCATGAACTGATCACCGTCGAGGACGATTGGCAAAAGAATACCGGCGACGCGATTGCCGGCCAGCTGCGCGAAGCCGGGATCAAGGTGAAACGCACGGTGCTGCCGGGGTCGACCTTCTGGAACGACTGGACGAAGTACCCCTATTCCATGACCATCTGGTACATGCGCCCGCTCGGTGTTCAGGTGTTGGCGCTCGGCTATCGCACCGGCGAGGCCTGGAATGAAACGGCGTATTCGAATCCTGATTTCGACGCCAAGCTCAAGCAGGCCCTCTCACTCATCGACGTGGAGAAGCGCCGCGAGGTCATGAAGGACGTCGAGCAGATCCTGCAGGATTCGGGCGTCATCATTCAGCCGTTCTGGCAGAAGCTGTACAGCCACATGAACAAGAACGTGAAGAATTACGCTGTCCACCAGACTTTCGAGATGGATCTCCAGAACGTCTGGCTGGACGCCTGAGGTAACGCCCAAAGGGCGCCTGAGTTAACGCCCAAGGGGAATTCATGGGCCGCAAAAAAGCCGGGATGCAGGATTCGTGGTATTGAACGGTTCCCACCACGAAAGCCTGGAGATTATCGGATGAGACTGACTGCGCTTGCCGCCGCCCTCTCGATCGCAGCGCCTGCGGCCGCTCTGGCCGGGCCGGCATCCAATGCGGTGAAGTTCTTCTACATGCCCGAGGTCAAATTCGAGGCCGACGCGCAATACCGCGACCGCTTCACCGAGCCGGTGACCAAGCTGTTCGACCTCAACGACCAGGCAAAGAAGAACAAACCGGACGAGGTGCCTTGCATCGACTTCGCCCCCGGTCTCGACGCCCAGGATTTCGACGAGAAGACGGTCGCCAAGACGTTGAAGCTGTCTGAAGCAGTGGATGGCGATAGCGCCGAGGTGACGGCGACGTTCAACCTTTTCCCGGAAGGTGATGAATCCAAACGCGAAATGGTCTGGTCGCTCAAGAAGATCGACGGCCAGTGGAAGATCGCCGACATCACCTCGAAGACCAACGGCTGGACGCTGAGTGCGCTCGAATGCCTGGCTGGCCAGACTCCGGAGTGATGCCATGGCCCGCGCCCTGGCTCTGGCGACTGTGTGCCTGCTGGCGGCGGGGTTGAGCAGCGCCGCTGCTCAGGGCCTGTTCGGCGCGCCGCCCGCGAACGCGCCGGCCGACAATGCGGCACCTGCAACTCCGCCGGCCGCGTCTCAGCCGACTGACAGCGCCGCGGCCGCGCCGGTGCAGCCGGGTTCGCCAACGGCGGTGGGGAAGCCGTTTTAC
>NZ_RZTA01000213.1:0-4782 GCF_004023115.1 Mesorhizobium sp. M6A.T.Cr.TU.017.01.1.1 | reverse complement strand
GTGCAGAGATCGGTGGCGCCGACTTCGGAAACGAGCGCACGGAACTCACGGCCCTCGCTTCCATTCGAAAGCTGGAACACGACACCCGTATCGGCGTCCGCCGGCAGGAAATGAACGGTAACGGAATTGCCGCTGTGAACGCCGGTACCCGTCAGCGTCGCACGCGATTTAAGTGTCGTCTGATAGTCGTGCAAAACAAACCCCTTAGCCCACACTGCCTACGTCCGCTTCATTAGCCCGAGGGCGCGGCTCTTTGATCGGCAGGCAGGGCAGTTCCCCCGAATCCCGGCAAACCGACATTGCTCGGGGGCGAAGATAGTGGTCCGGCAGGAAGTCTCCAAATCACGGTTTCTTACTCACTGTAACCGCGATCCGAAGCGGATCTGGTCTCGTAACAGCCTGTTTTGCAACTGCTTTTAACGTTAACAGGCAAACAATCTCTTGTCTGCCTGTTAACAATTGTTACGGACCGTTAACAGGTCAATTGGCCTGGCGGCGCAGGAATGCTGGAATCTCCAGCTGATCGTCTTCCTGGACAGCCCTGCTCTGCGGCGTCAGCCGGCCTTGGTCGTCCAACTGGCCGCGACGCGGCGCGTAAAGCTGCGGATCCTGGCTGGCAAGGCGGCGCACTTCGGGTGCCGCTTGGCGCAGTTTCGGCTCGCGCGGCTGCGCCGGCTGCAGTCGTGCAGGCTCCTCTTCGCGGCGGGTAAGGCCGTTCGTCAGGCGCTTGAGCAGTCCCATCGGTCCGCTGTTCTCATGGTCGGCCGGGCGGCCCTTGGCTTCCACTTCGGCTTTCACCACCGGCGGGAAATCCTCGACGCGCGGCATGCGCTGGGGTGCTGCGGCTACCGGTTGAAGCATCTCGCGCTGTGGCGCAGGCTGCATCACTTGCTGAACCATTGGCTGCACCATCGGCTGCGGCTGAGCCGGCGGCGCCTGGAAGATCTTGCTCTGCGGGCGGAAATCTTCCGCCTGGGCAGCCGGCGCGGGACGCGCCATCGCCGCGGCATTCGCCTCGGCAAGCTGGATCGCCTCAGCTACAGGATCGGCGGCGCGTGGCTCGTAGCCTCCTTGCTGGACAGGCGCCGGACGGCTTTCCGTGACCGGAGCGGCCGGGCGGCTGACCGGCTTTGGCGGAGCCGTGCGGATGGCGATCGGCGCGGCGGCGATGTCAGCCGCCGATTTGTCGATGCCGGTAGCAACCACCGAGACGCGGATAACGCCTTCGAGATCCTCGTCGAACGTCGCACCCAGGATGATGTTGGCTTCCTGGTCGACCTCCTCGCGAATGCGGGTCGCCGCCTCGTCGACTTCGAACAGGGTCAGGTCGCGGCCGCCGGTGATCGAGATCAACAGGCCCTTGGCGCCCTTCATCGAAGTCTCGTCGAGCAGCGGGTTGGCGATCGCGGCTTCGGCGGCGGCCATGGCGCGGCCCTCGCCGGAAGCTTCGCCCGTCCCCATCATCGCCTTGCCCATCTCGCGCATGACCGAGCGGACGTCGGCGAAGTCGAGATTGATCAGCCCTTCCTTGACCATCAGGTCGGTGATGCAGGCGACGCCGGAATAGAGCACCTGGTCGGCCATGGCGAAAGCGTCGGCGAAGGTCGTCTTGTCATTGGCCAGCCGGAACAGGTTCTGGTTGGGGATGACGATCAGGGTGTCGACGCATTTCTGCAATTCCTCGATGCCCAGATCCGCCGTCTTCATGCGGCGCTGCCCTTCGAAATGGAACGGCTTGGTGACGACGCCGACGGTGAGAATCCCCTTCTCACGGGCAGCGCGTGCAACGACCGGCGCGGCCCCCGTGCCGGTGCCACCGCCCATGCCGGCCGTGACGAAGCACATATGGGTGTTGGAGAGATGATCGATGATCTCGTCGATGCATTCCTCCGCCGCCGCGCGGCCGACTTCCGGTTGCGATCCCGCACCCAGGCCCTCGGTGACATGCGCGCCGAGCTGGATCAGGCGATCCGCCTTGGACATGGTCAGCGCCTGTGCGTCGGTATTGGCCACCACGAACTCGACGCCGCGCAAGCCGGCGGTGATCATGTTGTTGACGGCATTGCCGCCGCCGCCGCCGACACCGAACACGGTGATACGCGGCTTGAGCTCGGTGATGTCCGGCTTCTGCAGATTGATGGTCATTGTCTCCGTCCTTTGCCTTTCCCGCCGCTTCGCCGCCGCGGCCGCCTATGGGGCTGTCCCCGTCAATTTAAAAACTGTCTCTCAACCACTGACTCATTCGATGCAGTTTTCCGCCCGTTCCGGTCATCCTGAGACCAGAAATTCCTTTCGCCGGATGGCTCTCGAAATTCGCCATCTGCGGATAGATCAGAAGCCCGACCGGCGTCGAGAAAGCCGGTCCCTTGGCCGCCTCGGGCAGCCCCGCCACGCCGAGCGGACGGCCAATGCGCACATTGCGTCCGAGAATGCGGCGCGCCGCCTCGGGCAGGCCGGAAAGCTGGCTGGCACCGCCGGTCAGCACGACGCGCTTGCCGACGGCATTGCCGTAGCCGGATCTGTTCAGCCGATCACGCAACAGTTCGAGCGTCTCGTCGATGCGCGCCCGGATGATGCGTGTCATCACCGAGCGCGGTATCTGCAGCGGCATCTCGCCATCCTCGCCGATCGGCTGTATCGAGACCAAATCGCGGTCGTCGGCACTGCCGGGCAGCGCCGAGCCATGCATCACTTTCAGCCTCTCGGCGGCGTCGAGCGAGGTCGACAGGCCCTTGGCCATGTCCAGTGTGACGTGGTTGCCGCCGATGGCGATGGCGTCGCCATGGACGAACTTGCCTTCCGAAAAGACCGAGATCGTCGTGGTGCCGCCACCCATGTCGATGCAGGCTGCGCCCATTTCGAGTTCGTCGTCGACCAGCGCGGCAAGCCCGCTGGCATAGGGCGTCGCCACCATGCGCTCGACCGACAGGTGCGAACGGTTGATGCAAAGCTCCAGATTGCGCAAGGGCGCCGCGTCACCCGTCAGCACATGCATGTCGACGCCGAGCTGGTCGCCAACCATGCCGCGCGGATCACGCACGCCGCGCTCGGCATCCAGCGAAAAGCCGACGGGAAGCGAATGGATCACCTCGCGCTCGGCCCGGAGCGCCTGCTTGGCGCCGGCGGCAAGCACGCGCTTGATGTCGGCCTCGTCGGCCTCATGGCCACCGAGGTTGATGGTTGCCGAGAAGCTCTCGCTCTTCAGCCGGCCGGCCGTCATGTTGACGATCAGTGAATCGACGGTCAGGCCGGCCATGCGCTCGGCGGCGTCGACGGCGAGGCGGATGGCGTGCTCGGCCCTGTCGAGATCGATGACGACGCCCGACTTCACACCTTGCGATTTCTGGTGGCCGATGCCGATCACCTGGATGCGATGCGAGCGCCCGCGCAGCAGATTGCCGTCCTCGCGTGGCTTGAGCTTGGCCACCACGCAGCAGACCTTGCTCGAGCCGACATCCAGCACCGTCATGATGCCGGATCGGCGCGACGAGGCATCGCTGTTGCCGCCAAGCCAGCTCATATTTTCGTCTCCGCCTTGCGCTTCGGCATTTTCGGCTTTTCGTTGAGCGCGGCCTGGCGCTGCGTCGCCGCCTCCGGCGTCAGCTGGACGACGAGGCGATCGGAAAGGCGCATGTCGACGGCGGCGATGTCGCGCGTCAGCAGCCCGTTCTCGTGGTCCATCCTGACCAGATCGGCGATCGCCTGGTCCTCGCCATCCTCGGGAAGCTTGACCGTGATGCCGTTCTCCAGCTTCAGGTCCCAACGCCGTTCGCCGATGCGAATATAGCCTTTGACCCGCGCAGCAAGCTCTGGATATTTCTTGACCCTGGCCAGGAAATCCGGCGCCTTGGCCGGCGCGCCAGTGCCGACGATCAGCGGCAGCAGCGCCTGCTTGCCGCCGGAGAATGGCGCGATCACGGCGCCGGACCGCTCGATCACGGAAAGCTCGCTGCCCTGCTGCCAGAGCGCGAAAGGCTCTCGCTCCTCGATGCGCACCTCCAGCGTGTGCGGATAAACCTTGCGCACCGCCGCAACCTCGACCCAGGGCAGCGTGGCTATGCGTTCTCGCGCGGCTTCGACATCGAAGCCGATCAGCGACGTCCAGCCATCGAGCTGCATCCTATCGAGAATATCGATCTCGGAGGTTGCGCGGTTGCCAACGACCTTGATCTGGTCGACGGCAAACCCGGTGCGGGCGGTGATGCCCTGGACGATGCCGTCGACATGTCCGCCGAGATAGGCGCCATAGGCACTGCCCGATACGAGCAGCGCCGCCGACAGGATGGCCGCGGAAAACGGCGGCACCTCGAAGTCGTCCTCGCCCAGACGCGCCAGCACGCGCGCCGGCCGGCGAAGCAGACGCGGCAGCACGAAATGGTCGAACGACAACGACACACCGAACAGCGTCGGCCCGGCCGCGCCCTTCCCCTTGCCCTGTCCCCACCTCAACGCAGACACGAAGCGTCCTCCACCATCCAACTCAACAAATCGCCGAACGAGTGTCCCGCCTGCGCAGCGATTTCAGGCACCAAGGATGTCGGCGTCATGCCCGGCTGAGTGTTGACTTCGAGCCAGACAATTTCGCCGTTCTCGGAGTGTCGATCATCATAACGGAAGTCCGACCGGGAAACGCCCCGGCAGCCAATAGCTTGGTGAGCCTTGAGCGTCAGTGTCTGTATTTTTTGGTAAATATTCGGTGAAATTTTTGCAGGGCATTCGTGTTTTGATCCGCCCGCGACGTATTTTGAATCATAGTCGTAGAAGGAATGGCCGGTCGGAATG
>NZ_RZTA01000212.1:0-4943 GCF_004023115.1 Mesorhizobium sp. M6A.T.Cr.TU.017.01.1.1 | reverse complement strand
TTCCAACGCGCTGCGCTACACCCGCTCCGGCGGCGTGCTGGTCGGCACCAGACATCGCGGCGACACGATCCGCATCGATGTCGCCGACACCGGCTGCGGTATTCCCGACGACCAGCGCGAGGCCGTGTTCGAGGAATTCCACCGCGGCACGATCCCGACCGATGCCGGGCTTGCCGGCGGCGGGCTGGGATTGGGTCTGGCCATCGTGCGCCGCATCGCCGCCGCACTCGGCCATCCCGTGACGTTTTCGTCGAAGGTCGGACATGGCACGATTTTTCATATCGACGTTCCGGTCGGGATCGGCGCTAGCGTCGATGCCATTGCCAGCACCGCCGACATGGAGCGGCCGCGCGGCTACGGTCTGTTCGGCACCAAGGTGCTGCTGGTCGAGAACGACATCGAGGTGCTGCAGGCGATGACGTCGCTGCTCGAGCGCTGGCAATGCCTGGTGCGCCCCGCCACCTCGACCGGTGATGCGCTCGCTATGCTTGGCGATACGGACTGGGTGCCGGACATCGTCATAGCCGACCAGCATCTCGACGGCGGCGATCTCGGCACCACGACCATCGCCGAGGTCCGCGATTACCTCGGTCGCGCCGTGCCGGCGCTGATCGTCACCGCCGACGGTTCGGAAAAAATTGCCAAAGCCGCCCGCGCGGCCGGCATCGAGCTGATGCGCAAGCCGCTGAAACCGGCACAACTGCGCGCGCTGCTGGCGCATCTCCTGGCTTGATCCCCAAAGACACGGGCAGAAGGCGCTAGCGCCAGGAAAAATGGTGCACTGTCACGGTTATTCCCGACACTCGACAGCGCGCAAAGCCAGTGGAAAGGGCAGCGACGACTATCCTTAAGGCACCCTGCCGCTAAGGTCGATATCGTCCTAGCGGTCTATTGGGCCATATTCCTCGTCGATCTTAAGTCCGGTCCAGTTCCCACTGGAATCCGGGTAATAGTGTTTCTGGAGCTTCTGAAACAGCGCGAGATCGATTGTCAGAACCCCAAATGTTTCCTGGACGTATTCGAGAAACCCTTGATAGCTTCCACCAACCTCGGTGAATTGGCTGTTATGGCTTCCGTTTAGTACGCCACTAAGAAAGCTCGGATCTCTAACCAGAGTATCAACCAATTCCGCGTAGCGAGCTTGAATCGTTTCTTTCTCGTCTTTAACGGTGACGATCTTCATATCGCTATATGTGCTAATGAACTGGCACATTTCGTTCTTAAAGGCCATGCGGGTCTGAAACTTTATGTATTCTTCAAATTCAATCCAATATCTGGACACAGATTCCACATCATGAGATACAAGTTTTGACTCCAAATAGCCGTAGTCATCGACATATTTATCAATTAGATTTCCACACTCATACTGCTTGGCAAAGTTAGAAAGACGTAAATAACTTCCGAACCGCATGAGTTCTTTGTCATTCAATACGCTCGATCCGTCCCTCCCGAAGATATCCCATCTGGATAATTGAAAATGGACTTCCCGAGGGTAGACCTCGTTTTTATAAAACGGGGTGCATTCAGAGTGGTATTTCCCTTCAAAGTATCGCTTGATCTTCTCGATGTCCTCTTCCGCAGGCCGCTGCACGGCTATGTTCTTGAGAAAATCAAGGGAGCAATTGTCGCCGTATACCTGAAAAACCGCGGACGCATACTCATCCGAATGGGCGTTAGCCGGAGCAAACGGAGCCAACATGGCTACAACAACTAGAAATTTCGGATTCATATCGGCCCCCACCGCTGTATCGCTACTATATCCCCGAATGCCCCGATCGCACCAGCTCCTTTGGCACCAGCAGACGGAGATCTAATTACGGTGACAGTGCACTTTGTCATGTTGGACAACCGTCATTGTGTGTAGGTTGAGCGCATGGCTCGCCTTGCCCGCATTGTCGCTCCCGGTATGAGCACCGCTGCGGTACAGAATTCTGCTCCGCGGCACCCTTCGGCCAAGGTTACGGCTTGGATCCCAGGGTCTCCGCGACGGAGCTTCGCTCCTGCTTCGCCCTGGGATGACGAAGTTGGGGAGACCTAGGCCAATCCCCAACGTTTGCGGTGGCCAGCACGGCAGGCGCTCGACGTCATCGACCGCGAGAACGATATGATCGATCGCCATGGCTTTCATCGTGGACGTCCTGTAGCGGAACGCCTGCCCGCAACCGGCGCCTAAAACCCCGCCTGGCCGCGAAACAGCTCGGCACTGTCGAGCTTCGAAACCTCGATGACGGCTTGCGTGCGGCTGTAGACGTTGAGCTTGCGCAGGATCTCGGAAACATGTGCCTTGACCGTGGTCTCGCCGACCTGCAGCTCGTAGGCGATCTGCTTGTTGAGCAAGCCCTGGCGCAGCATCTGCAGCACCCGCAATTGCTGCGGCGTCAGCTTGGCAAGCCGCTGAACCATTTCGGCGCGGTCGGTGCTGTTGGCGTCCGGCGGCTGGCCTTCGTAGGTTTCGGGCACGTAGATCGCACCTTCCATCACCGAGCGGATGGCGGCGGCCAAATCGCTCTTGCGCGCCGATTTCGGGATGAAGCCGGCCGCGCCGTAGGACAGCGCCTCGGAAATGATCTTGGGCTCCTCATGCCCCGAAACGATGACCACCGGCAGGCGCGGATAGCGGGTCCGAAGCTGCAGCAGTCCGTCGAAGCCATGCACATCCGGCATGCTGAGGTCGAGCAGCGCGAGATCGAAGGGCTTGGCATCCGCCAGAAGCTCAAATGCCTCGGTGATCGAACGCGCCTCGACAGTGTCGACGTCCGGATAGGCCATTTGCACAGCGCTGTGCAGCGCCTCGCGAAACAGCGGGTGGTCGTCGATGATCAGAAACCGGGCGCGATCGTTGACTGCGGTCATGGCATTCGTTTCGGTTCAGGCAGGATAGAATAGCCCAGTGACCATGGCCAGATTATTGGCAAATAGTACATCGCCATCTCTAGCCGAAAGGCGGAGATGGCAATTTCCGGACCACCATGCCTTGCCCGGTCGGGCAAATCGGCCGAATGTGCAGGAATGAGCGACCTCGTCCTTCATAATTACTACCGCTCCTCCACCTCCTACCGGGTGCGGATCGCGCTGGAGATGAAGGGCCTGACCTACCAATACGTGCCGCATCATCTTCGGCACGGCGAGCATCTCGAGCCCGCCTATCTCTCGGTCAATCCCCAGGGGCTGGTGCCGGCACTGATCCTGGGCGACGGCACGCTGCTGACGCAATCACTGGCAATCATCGAATTTCTGAACGAGACTTGGCCCGAACCGCCGCTTTTGCCCCAGGACGCCCTTGGCCGGGCCCGCGTCAGGATGCTGGCGCAGATGATCGCCTGCGACATCCATCCGGTGAACAATCTGCGTGTGCTGACATCATTGCGCACTCTGTTCGGCGCCGGCGACGAGGACGTCGTCAACTGGTTCCGGCACTGGGTGAGCGAAGGCTTCCAGCCACTTGAAAAAATTCTGGCTTCCTCGTCCGAAACCGGGACATTCTGCCACGACGACACGCCGGGGCTGGCCGACATCTGCCTGGTCGCTCAGGTCACCAGCAACGCCCGTTTCGGCGTCGACTTGGCGCCCTACCCGACGATCACACGCATCCACGCCGCCTGCATGGCGCTGCCGGCCTTCCAAAAGGCGGCACCCGAGAACCAGATCGATGCCGAATAGAGCGAGTTGGATAAAAGCATGAGGAATTGCCGATGAAAGCCGTTGTCTTCGAAAAGTTCGGTGAAACGCCGACGATCCAGACTGTTCCCGATCCGGAGCCGGCGTCGGAGGGTGTCGTCATCAAGGTCGAAGCGACCGGTCTCTGCCGCAGCGATTGGCACGGCTGGATGGGCCATGACGACGGCATCAGCCTGCCGCACGTGCCGGGCCACGAGCTTGCCGGCGTCGTAGTGGCGGCCGGTAGCCAAGTGACCCGCTGGAAGGCCGGCGAGCGCGTCACCGTGCCATTCGCCGTCGGCTGCGGCCACTGTTTCGAGTGCAGCTCGGGCAATCATCAGGTCTGCGAACACCAGTCCCAGCCCGGGTTCACCGCCTGGGGCTCGTTCGCCGAATATGTCGCCATCGACCATGCCGACACCAATCTGGTCCGCTTGCCGGACGAGATGGAATTCGCCACCGCCGCCAGCCTCGGCTGCCGCTTCGTCACCTCGTTCCGCGCCATTGTCGACCAGGGCCGGGTGACGCCCGGCGAATGGGTGGCCGTGCATGGCTGCGGCGGCGTTGGCCTGTCGGCGATCATGATCGCCAGCGCCATGGGCGCCAACGTGATCGCCATCGACCTGACCGACGAGAAGCTGGATTTTGCCAGCAAGATCGGCGCCGTGGCGACGATCAACGCCTCGAAGACGCCGAATGTGGTCAAGGCGGTCAAGCAGATCACCAATGGCGGCGCGCATATGTCGATGGACGCGCTTGGCCACCCCACCACCTCGTTCAACTCGATCGCGAACCTGCGCCGGCGCGGCCGCCATGTGCAGGTCGGCCTGATGCTCGGCGATCACGCCAGGCCACAGATCCCGATGGACAAGGTGATCGCCTTCGAGCTCGAAATCCGCGGCAGCCACGGCATGCAGGCCTACCGCTACCAGGCGATGATGGAGATGATCCGCAACGGCAAACTCAAGCCTGAACTGCTGGTCGGCAAGCGGATCAGCCTCGACGAGGCGCCCGCGGCCTTGATGGCGATGGGCGGCTTCGAAGGCATCGGCATCGGCGTGGTGACGAAGTTCTAGCCAAGTCGGCTCTCCCTTCTGCCCTTGTTGTGGGAGAAGGTGGATCGGCGCGCAGCGCCGAGACGGATGAGGGGTGTTGGAAGAAACGCGGCGTGAAATATCGAAGAATTTTAGGCGTTTACGTCTTCAATGGAGTGACCCGGCCAGCACCCCTCATCCGACCGAGCTTCGCTCGGCCACCTTCTCCCACAAGGGGAGAAGGAAGAAGGG
>NZ_RZTA01000211.1:0-4960 GCF_004023115.1 Mesorhizobium sp. M6A.T.Cr.TU.017.01.1.1 | reverse complement strand
TCGTACCCTGCATCATGGAACTGGGCGGCAAATCGGCCGCTGTCGTTTATTCCGATGCCGATCTCGTATGCCGCCTTCTGCTTGAAAAAATCGAGAATCCCGAATATCTCCGGCTGCAGGATGTAGCGCCCGTTGATGTATAGATTGGAGGGTGCCGTGCCGGTCTTCGGCTTCTCCACCATGCCGGTGATGCGGAAACCGTGATGCGTATCCTCGCCGCGACCGACGATGCCGTATTTATGGGCCTCGGCGGGGTCGCATTCCTGAACCGCGACGATGTTGTTGCCGGTCTCGGCATAAAGCTCGACCATCTCCTTCATGCAGCTTTTTTCCGACTGCATGATCATATCAGGCAAAAGCAGCGCGAAGGGCTCGTCCCCGACGAGCTCGCGGGCGCACCAAACGGCATGGCCAAGGCCAAGCGGGACCTGCTGGCGCGTGAAGCTGGTCTGCCCCGGCGAGGGTTGCAGCCGCTGCAGGCGGGCGAGCTCGTCGTTCTTGCCGCGCTGGGCGAGCGTGTCATAGAGTTCGAACTGGACGTCGAAATGGTCCTCGATGACCGCCTTGTTACGGCCGGTCACGAAGATGAAATGTTCGATGCCGGCTTCGCGTGCCTCGTCGACCACATACTGGATAACTGGCCTGTCGACGACAGTCAGCATTTCCTTGGGTATGGCCTTGGTGGCCGGGAGAAACCGGGTTCCGAGACCGGCGACCGGGAAAACTGCCTTGCGAACTCTCTTCATGCTGTCAATTATCCGTTTGTAAGCCTGTTCGGCAATCCCGCTTCGAGACATTTTCGTGCCGGAATCGAGGATTATGGAACGGCTGGTCAGAAAAAAATTTGTAGTTCGTAAAGCACCGACGCGGCTTTTCGTTCCCAACGGCACCTATGGTAAACCAATTGCTAACCGGCTTCGGCGATGAATGATCTTCCTGTGATGATGAAGGAGGAAAAGATGTCCGTTCGCAACGCCGCAAAGCGCTTCACCAGCGTCGTTGCGGCCGCCAGCCTTTCGCTCGCCTTACTGATGCCCGCCGGATCTGCTTTTGCCGACGCCGGCTTCCGGCAATGGGTGGCGAGCTTCCGCGCCACCGCAGTGCAGAGCGGCGTTTCCGGCGCCGTTTATGACCAGGCGTTCCAGGGGATCAGCGATGCCGATCCGGTCGTGCTGGAAAAAGCGCGTTATCAACCCGAATTTACCGCGCCCGCCTGGGATTATTTCGACAACCGCGTCCATGACCAGTCGGTCGCTGTCGGCCAGCAGATGGCCAGGAAGTGGAAGCCTTGGCTGGACAGGATCGAGGCAAAATACGGCGTCGACCGCTACATCCTGCTGGCCATCTGGTCGATGGAATCGAACTACGGCGAAATCCTCAAGCGCGATGAGGTCATGCGAAATGTCGTGCGTTCGCTGGCAACGCTTGGCTATGCCGACCGCAGGCGATCGAAATTTGCCCGCACCCAGTTGATCGCGGCGCTGAAGATCCTGCAAAGGGGCGACATCGACAAAAGCCACCTCAGCGGCTCATGGGCTGGCGCCATGGGCCATACCCAATTCATTCCCACCAGCTATCAGGCCTATGCGGTCGATATGGATGGCGACGGCAGGCGCGACATCTGGAATTCGATTCCCGATGCATTGGCCACGGCCGCCAATCTGCTCAGGAAGAACGGCTGGCAGGCCGGCAAGACCTGGGGCTATGAAGTCAGCCTTCCCGATGGGAAGAAGTTCCCGGCCGGATCGAAGTCGCTGTCGCAATGGCAAGCGCTGGGTGTCACGCGTGTCAACGGCAAGCCCTTCAAGAGTGGTGCGGAGAAGGCCACGCTGAAAGTACCGGGCGGCCGCGGCGGCCCGGCCTTCCTGATGATCAAGAATTTTTCGGTCATCAAGCGCTACAACAATGCCGACAAATACGCGGTTGCCGTTGGCCTTCTTGCCGACGAAATCGCCGGCTATGGTGGGCTTGTGCAGGACTGGAAGCGGCCTTTCACGAAGCTCTCCTTCGAGGAGAGGCAAGAGCTTCAGCAGCGGCTTTCCCAGTACGGCTACTATGACGGCAAGTTCGACGGCAAGATCGGCGAGGGATCGAAGGCCGCCATCATGGCCTTCCAGGCGAAGGCTGGCTTGACCCAGGACGGACATCCGAGCATGGAAGTGCTCAAATGGCTCAGGCAGAACTAGCCTCGCATAGGGAGACAACAACCTGGAGCATCGGACCCAAAACCGTTGGCAATCCGATGCTCGAGCGGCGGCACGGTTGGACTTGGGTCCGGCGCTCTTAAGGGATGGAGAGGGTGATTGATTTCGGCTGCGCGTATCCAGGTGATCCTTCGTCGCGTGCCGATCCTGATTCTGGCTGTTGCCGTTCTGGCCGTCAGTACTGCCGCCGCCTTTCATACGCCGGCCGTAGCGCAGGAAGAACAAAGGCGTGGCTGGTCGCTGCGCGACCTGTTGTTTCTGCGCCGAAGCGAGCGGGTGGAACCGCCGCCGCGACAAATTCAGAGAGCCAGGCCGCCGAAGGCCAGGGCAAAAAAGCCCCGCGCCGCGCCGCGCCGGCCGGCTGAGCCGACAACCCCCATTGTCGAGAAGGCGCCGGATGCCCGCACCGTTCTGGTGGTCGGTGATTTCATGGCGAGTGGCCTTGCCGAAGGTCTGGATACCGCCTTTGCCGAAAACAACAAAATCAGGATCGTCGTTCGCAGCAACGGTTCGTCCGGTTTCGTGCGTGACGATTTCTACAACTGGCCCGAACAGATCAAGTCGCTGATCGAGACCGAAAAGCCCGCGGCCGTAATCGTCATGCTGGGCTCCAACGATCGGCAGCAAATGCGCGTGAACGATGAGCGCGAACAGCCGCGGTCCGAAGGCTGGGACAAGGAATACGAACGCCGGACCGAAGCATTCGGCAAGGCCATTGCATCGGCCAAGGTACCGTATCTGTGGGTCGGCATGCCGGCATTCAAGGCGCCGAAGATGACCTCCGACATGCTGGCTTTCAACGACATCTACCGCTCGACGGCCGAAAGTCATGGCGGCGAATTCGTCGACATCTGGGACGGTTTCGTCGACGAGGACGGCGCCTTCGTCACCAGTGGGCCTGATATCAACGGCCAACCGGTGCGCCTACGCACCGACGACGGCATCTATGTGTCGAAAGCCGGCAAACGCAAGCTCGCCTTCTATGCCGAAAAACCCTTGATGAAGATGCTTGGAATGACCGCGCCCGCGGGCACACCGGCGACTTATGCGCCGGCGGGCGCTCCCGTCGAGGCGCCGGCACCGGCACCCATGGCCGTCGATCGCACCGTGCCGATGCTGCTCAACGATCCGGCGCTCGATGGCGGTTCGGAGCTTCTCGGCGCAGCGCCGCCGGCAAAGGCGGACGGGCTCGGCGAAAAACTCGTCGTCGAGGGCAAGGCATCAGATGCTTCGCCCGGCCGCGCCGACGACTTCCATTGGCCGCCCAGGGCGCAGCCTGCGGCGGCGGCCGCAAACGAAACGACAACGGCGATCAATCCTTGATACGAGGCTCGGAGACCGTTTCGAAACTCGCTACTGTGAGTCATATGAGGGTGTTTTCGAGAACCGGAGCGGAGCGTACATTCGAGTATGTGAGCACCGGCCTACGCCGGCCGTAGCCTTAACTGCCACGACCGCTCATGAGTGCTTCGGCCGGCAAAGGCCGGAAGCGCAGAAAACGCCCTCAGATGGCCGCAGGAGTAGAGTTTCCAAACGGTCTCAGCGCGGTAGCACGCTCGATCCCATCAGTGCCTCGTCGATCGAGCGCGCCGCCTGCCGGCCCTCGCGGATCGCCCAGACGACCAACGACTGGCCGCGACGGACATCACCCGCCGCATAGAGCTTTTCGACGCTGGTCCTATAGTCGCGGTCATTGGCCTCGACGTTGTTCGAGCGGCGGCTGTCGATGGCGATCTTCATCTGGCCGCCCAGCTCCGACACCGGTCCGACGGCGGCCGGCCCGGCAAAGCCGATGGCGATGAAGGCGAGATCCGCGCGGATGACGAATTCCGTGCCGGCGACCGGCTTGCGCTTTTCATCGACCTCGCAGCATTTGACGCCGGTCAACGCGCCGTCCTCGCCGATGAATTCGAGCGTCGCCACCTGAAACTCGCGCTCGGCGCCTTCGGCCTGCGAGGACGAGGTGCGCATCTTCGTTGCCCAGTAGGGCCAGACCGAAAGCTTGTCTTCCTTTTCCGGCGGCTGCGGCCGGATGTCGAGTTGGGTGACGCGGACGGCGCCCTGGCGGAACGCGGTGCCGACGCAGTCGGATGCGGTGTCGCCGCCGCCGACGACGACGACATGCTGGCCACCGGCGACGATCGGCTGCGAGGGCCACGCCACCGACTGGATCGGCTCGCCGCCGACGCGCTTGTTCTGCTGCACCAGATAGGGCATCGCGTCATGCACGCCGTCGAGATCGTCGCCGGGAATGTTGGCAGGGCGCGGTGTTTCCGATCCGCCGCAATAGAGCACCGCATCGTACTCGGCGAGCAGCTCCGCCACCGGCTTGTCGACGCCGACATTGATCCCACAATGGAAGCTCACGCCCTCGCCCTGCATCTGCTCGATGCGCCGATCGATATAGTGCTTCTCGATCTTGAAGTCGGGGATGCCATAGCGCATCAGCCCGCCCGGCCGGCTCTCGCGCTCATAGACGTGGACGTCGTGGCCGGCACGGCCAAGCTGCTGGGCGGCGGCCATGCCGGCCGGCCCCGAGCCGATGATTGCGACGCGCTTGCCGGTCTTCTTTTCCGGCGGATAGGGCCGGATATGACCGGTTTCATAGGCCTTATCGGCGATCGCCTGTTCGATCGTCTTGATGGCGACCGGAATGTCCTCGAGGTTCAGCGTGCAGGCTTCCTCGCAAGGTGCCGGACAGATGCGGCCGGTGAACTCCGGGAAATTGTTGGTCGAATGCAAGTTGCGGATCGCAT
>NZ_RZTA01000210.1:0-4971 GCF_004023115.1 Mesorhizobium sp. M6A.T.Cr.TU.017.01.1.1 | reverse complement strand
GGATCGCCTTGATACCCGCTTCGCTGGTGCCGACGGGCAGGCGGATCTTATAGGCCTTTTCGACAAGGCTGCCGGGCTGAATCAGGCCGGAAGCGGCAAGCCCGTCCGTCGAGACCATCAGCCGCGGCGCAAAGCCGAAACCGTCGGATACCGCGTCCGGCTCGCTGACGAGCCGGGCGCGCAGTTCGAATGTGGCGCTGCCGAGCTTCAGCCGGTCGCCGATCCCAAGGTTCAGCCGCTCGAACAAAAGATCGGGGGCAGCGGCGCCGAAAATACCGGATCTTTCGCCGAACAATTCCTGCTTCGACAGCGCCGGCTCGGTCTCCAGCGCGCCGTAGAGCGGATAGGCTCCGTCGACCGCCTTGGCCTCGACCAGTGCCTGGTCGGAACCGTCCTCGAGCCGCGCCATCGAGCGCATGTTGGCGCTGTGCGAGACCGTGCCCAGCCCGTCGAGAAAGACGTGCTCGGCTTGCGTCGCTGCGCGCTGGTTAAGCTGGAAACGAAGATCGCCGCCGAGCAGCGACTGGCCTTCGTTGGCGACACCGGCAGTAATCGCCCGGGCCACCGAATTGACGCCGCCGATCGCCGCGACGCCGAGCGCGATGCAGGCAAGGAAAATCAGGAAGCCGGACAGTCCCCCGCGCATCTCACGCAGCGAGAAGCGGAAGGCGAGCTTCAGCGTGCGCGACCAGGCAACCCCCTCATCCGGCCGCTTCGCGGCCACCTTCTCCCCGAGGGGAGAAGAGGTTGCCAACGCCGGCGTCAGCCTCTTCTCCCCGGCGGGGAGAAGGTGGCCCGAAGGGCCGGATGAGGGGGCCTTGTCAGCCATGGCGCTACGCCGTCACTTTGAGCAACGGTGCGTCCTCGATCCGGCCCGACCGCATCGACACCTGCCGGGAGCAGCGTGCGGCGAGCGCCGGATCATGGGTGACCAGCACCAGCGTCATGCCGCGCTCGGCCGCCTTGGCGAACAGAAGATCGGCAACCTGCCGCCCGGTTGCCTGGTCGAGATTGCCGGTCGGCTCGTCGGCGATCAGGATGCGCGGTGAAGGCGCCAGCGACCGGGCGATCGCCACACGCTGCTGTTCGCCGCCGGACAATTCGCCTGGATAATGAGTGACGCGATCGCTCAACCCCACCGCCTCCAGCTCCCGCGCCGCCACCCCGAACGGATCTGCATGGCCGGCAAGTTCCAGCGGCACTGCGACATTTTCAAGCGCAGTCATGTTGGGAATGAGGTGGAAGGACTGGAAAACGATGCCAATGTTTCGCCCCCGAAACGATGCGATCTGATCTTCGCTCTTGCCGTTCAGCAATTCGCCTGCAATTCGTACCGTGCCCGAATCGACCCTTTCCAACCCAGCCAGAACCATCAGTAGCGTCGACTTTCCCGAGCCCGACGGCCCGACGATGCCGGTCGCCTCGCCACTTGCCACATCGAGGCTGACACCTTTCAGCACATGAACGGAAGACGCTCCTTCGCCGAGCGTCAGCGATACGTCTTTCAGCGCGATGACGGCTTCTGTCAAAATAAAATCGTCCTATATGGGAGAGTGGAGGCCAGAATTCGGCCTGCCGCCAACGTAATGTTCTTGGTCATATGGGGCCTGCCACATGGCTTTCAAACACCCTCTTGCCGCAGTCTTCATCCTTTTCCTCGGAATTTGCGGCGCCATTTCGTCGGCGCGCGCCGAACCCCTGGAGATTGTCGGCTTCGGCGACAGCCTGATGGCGGGTTTTGGCCTCGGACCGGACGAAGGCTTCACCCAAAAACTCGAGGCAGCACTTCGCGCCAAGGGCCACGATGTGACGATCGCCAATGCCGGTGTCTCCGGCGATACGTCGAGCGGCGGCCTGTCGCGTCTCGACTGGTCGGTGCCGGACGGCACCCAGCTTGTCATCCTCGAGCTCGGCGCCAACGACATGCTGCGCGGCGTTTCTCCCGATATCACGCAAAAGAATCTGGACGCCATGCTGGCGAAGTTGAAGCAGCGCAAGATCGCCGTGCTGCTGGCCGGCATGCGTGCCGCACCCAACCTCGGCGCCGACTACCAGAACGGCTTTGACGCGATCTTTCCGGACCTGGCGAAGAAATACGACGTCGCGCTCTACCCGTTCTTTCTCGACGGCGTCGCCGGCGAGCCCGCTTTGCAGCTCGAGGACGGCCTGCACCCGAATGCCAAGGGCATCGACCGCATGGTCGAGCGCATACTGCCGGATGTCGAAAAGGCCATTGCCGTGATTCAGGGCAACTCTTGAAGAACTGGACTTCGAGGAGGCTTCGCCTTCCCCAGGGGAAGATTTTAGGCGGGCCTGCGACCAACAAACCACTTGCCCCGCTCGATTATCGATGATTCGCTAGGGACAAGAGTTCGATTCGAGGACAGGAGGCTTGCCATGCCGCGTCTTTTCACCGCCCTCGAAATACCGCGTGATGCCGCCCTTTCGCTGTCCCTGCTCCGGGGCGGCCTGCCCGGGGCCCGCTGGATCGACGTCGAGAACTACCACATGACGCTGCGCTTCATCGGCGATGTCGAGGGCCATGTCGCCGACGAGATCGCCAACGCGCTCGATCGTGTCCACCGCCCGTCCTTCCAGCTGACGCTGTCCGGCGTCGGCGCCTTCGGCCAGAAGAAACCGCATGCGGTGTGGGCCGGCGTTTCCGCCTCGCCCGATCTTTCGGCCCTGCAAGCCGAGATCGAGCGCATCTGCCAGCGCCTCGGCATCCCCGCCGATCCGCGCAAGTTCATGCCGCATGTAACGCTGGCCCGCTTACGCAATTCGAGCCCGCTCGACGTCGCCCAGTATCTGTCGGCACGCGGCAACTTTTCGACGCTGCCCTTCCGCGTCGGCCGCTTCGTCCTGATGTCATCGCGCGATTCGGTCGGCGGCGGACCCTACATCGTCGAGGAGGCCTGGCCGCTGTCTGGCGCCGACAGCCGCGCTTCGAGCCGCGTCGCCAGCGCCTCCGATGCTTCGCGGATCATGCGGTAGACCGAGGCAAACGCCTCCGGCCCCTCGTGATAAGGGTCCGGCACGTCGCTCACTCTTCCCTGCGCAAACTCCAGGAACAGATGGACACGGTCGCGCATGGCGGCAGGCACCAACGCTTTCAGATCCCGGAGATTCGATCTGTCCATCGCGAGAATGAGGTCGAACCGCGAAAAATCGTCCGGTGTCAGCTTGCGCGCCCTCTGTCTGGAAATATCGATGCCGTGCCGCTCTGCGATCGACATAGAGCGCGGGTCGGGTGCCGCGCCGGCTTCCCAGTCGCTGGTCCCGGCCGAATCGAGCAGGATATCCCGATCGAGGCCGCGCTCCGCCAGGACGGCGCGCAACACGCCCTCCGCCAGTGGCGATCGGCAGATATTGCCGAGACAGACGAAAAGAATGGATTTTATCGGCTTTGCGCTCATCGATCCGCACTATGCTGAAGACTGCAAATCCAGATAGCACGGGAAACGAACATGGCGAGAGAGAAACTGAGCAAGGCGGCGGTCGCCGAGGCGCTGGCCGGTCTCGATGGCTGGTCGCTGGCCAAGGATGGCGGCTCGATCGCGCGCAGCTTCACCTTCAACAACTTTTCCGAAGCCTTCGCCTTCATGACCCGCGTCGCCCTGGCGGCGGAGAAAATGGACCATCACCCCGACTGGTCGAATGTCTACAAGACCGTGAACGTGACGCTCAACACCCATGATGCCGGCGGCCTGACCGCGCTCGATTTCGAACTGGCCAAGACGATGAACCGCTATTTCGATTAGGTCGTTGGAGATCTGAAGACGCCGTAGCCGCTCGCTCCGCCCAGGATGACGACGGGAGGGGCGTTTCCGCAAACTCCAAAGCGGGCGATTGCCCGCCACTTGCAGGCCAGCATCACCTGATTTTCAGGCCGGGAACGGCCGAGCTCTTGTAGTGGACGGGCGCTTTCACCACATTTCCCGCTGGCAGGCGCGCGTGGAACGACGAGCGCAGCCTCGTTAGGAGAGGTTGATGGCGCAAAAATCCAGTTTTGATTTCTTCGGCTTTGGCGGCAAGCCGGGCGACGCGCGCGAAGTGCGCGAGAACTTCTGGCGCACGGCCAAGAAGGCTGCCCGGCAAATCCCGTTCATGGAAGAGCTGATCGCCGCCTATTACTGCGCCATGGACAAGAACACGCCGCTGCGCGCCAAGGGCATTTTGCTGGCGGCCCTCGGCTATTTCGTGCTGCCGACGGACGTCATCCCCGACTTCGTCTTCGGGCTGGGCTTTACCGACGACATCGCCGTGCTGACCGCCGCGATCACTGCCGTCAAAGCCCACATCACCCCCGCGCACCGGCTCGCCGCCAGGCAGGCGATAGCCGACAACAGCTGAGCCGGCGATAAGGCAGAAAAGTCAAACTCTTGCCGCTTTCGTGGCCTCCAAGTCGCGACAGGGACGTTGCAACTGCCGCTTTTCGAGCGACGGGCGCAAGGATGGCGGCGGTTTCCTGGGGTGGAAGTCCTTTTCCCAAGGGAAGTTCACCGTTTGGTAACCCAGATTAAATCAAAATGAAGCGACGGGCAGGACGCCGAGCCGGCCTGCGTCCGCACCATTTGGAATACGGGAAAAGCGATGCGCGGATTGATTGCTACAATTTCGAGCCTGGCACTGGTGGCCATGACAGCGCCGGTGTTGGCGCAGTCGGCGACCAAGATCGGCCAGCACAATGCCTGGGGCACTTACAGCTACCAGGCGTCGGGCGGCAAGGTTTGCTATGTGCTGACCGTGCCGACCGACAAGCAGCCGCCGACGCTTGATCACGGCGACATGTTCTTCTTCGTCAGCCAGCGGCCGGGACAGCAGGTGTCCTATGAGCCGCAATTCATCGCCGGCTACAATTTCCAGGAAAACTCCAAGGCCACCGTCACCATCGACGGCAAGAGCTTTTCCATGTTCACCCGCGGCAAGTCGGCCTGGGTCGAGAACGCCGCCGAGGAGCCGGTGCTGATC
>NZ_RZTA01000020.1:59248-77004 GCF_004023115.1 Mesorhizobium sp. M6A.T.Cr.TU.017.01.1.1 | reverse complement strand
GCACCGCGCTCGACTGGCCGATCAGCCGCGCCTTGGCCAGAGCCTCCTCGCCGCCGCCGACGATGGCCACGGCTTCGCCCTCGACCCGCATGAAGACGGGAAAGGCGTTGAGCTTGGGTGTGGCCTGCTGCATGGCGAGTGGAATCCTGAATACGCTGTCAGTTCTACGCGCGGGAGCGAAAAAGCAGAAGGAAAGCACTCGCGCATCGCTTCGTGCGAAGCAATCGCTTTTCTGCAAGCACCAAAGGCAGGAGAAAAAAATTCCACACCCACGAATGGAGCGGATCCAAGCCGCTGTTGCGGGCCTTGATCTGCGGCCGTTCTAGCGGCAAGCGAGGTGTATCGCAAAACAATTTTTTCTAAATTCTACCAATCTAGTAGATTAAAGCCGACACGCGCAGAACACCGTCATCCTCGGTGGTCGGTTTGCTCGCTCGCTGTTCTTATCGTCATCGGAACATTCCTGCCTCGGCGCGCGTTTGCCCTGCGAATCCGAGCCTGGCTGTTCAGCTGCGGCAATGGCTCCAGAGAAGGGCCTAGAAAACCATGAAAAACAGGAAAAAGGAGCGCTCCGTGAACAACCTCAAGCTGAAACGCGGACTGTGGATCGTGGTGGCCGACGGCGAGAAGGCGCTGTTCCTCGAGAACCGTGGCGACACCCAATATCCCGACCTCCAGGTCGTGCAGGAGATGGAGCAGGCAAATCCGGCGACGCGAGAGCAGGGTTCGGACCGCCCCGGCCGCTACAGCGACGGCCCTTCCGTCCACCGCAGCGCAGTCGAGGACACTGACTGGCATCGCCTCGGCAAGGAGCGTTTCGCCGACGAAATTGCCGAGCGGCTGTACAAGCTTGCGCACCGCGGCGCCTTCAAGGAAATGGTGCTGATCGCACCGCCGCAGGTGCTGGGCGACATGCGCCGAAAACTGCACAAGGAAGTTGCCGAGAAGATCACAGTGGAAATTCCGAAGACACTGACCAACCACACCATCGTCGATATCGAGAACCTGCTGCAGGCGGCCTGATCGCAGGCATCAGCCGCGCAAGCCTTCTCCTTTTTGCAGCAACCATTGCCAGCCTCGAGGCGGCTTGCCTTCTGCCATTCTTGTCATCGATTTCATGGCATTGTGGGTTGCCTCGCGGCCACCCAAGCCCCCATATTGCCAAAGCGGCGGCTTCTTTTGGCGGCGCATATCCGACATCGTGATTTTTGAAAGGCGCTCCATAGACCATGCCGCATGACACGCCCCTTATCGCCACCATCGTCGCCGGTCTGGGGCTGGCTTTCGTCTTCGGCGCAATCGCCAATCGCTTCCGCATCCCACCGCTGGTCGGTTACCTCATCGCCGGCGTTCTGGTCGGGCCGAACACGCCGGGCTTCGTCGCCGACGCCGGCCTCGCCAATGAACTCGCCGAAATCGGCGTGATCCTGTTGATGTTCGGCGTCGGCCTGCATTTCTCGTTGAAGGATTTGTTGTCGGTCCGCGCCATCGCCGTGCCCGGCGCCATCGTGCAGATCGGCTTCGCGACAGCGCTTGGCGCCGGTCTTGCCTGGCTGCTCGGCTGGTCGATCGGCGCTGGGCTGGTATTCGGCTTGGCTTTGTCGGTCGCCTCGACGGTGGTGCTGTTGCGTGCCTTGCAGGAACGGCGGCTGATCGAGACGGAGCGCGGCCGCATCGCCGTCGGCTGGCTGATCGTCGAGGACCTGGCGATGGTGCTGGCGTTGGTGCTCTTGCCGGCGTTGGCTGGCGTGCTGGGCGGCCAGCAGCAAGTGGAGGCCCATAGCAGCCTGCTGTCGCTGCCGGCCAGCTACGGCATCTGGGGCGTCGTTGGGGTCACGCTGGCCAAGGTCGCGGCCTTTGTCGTCGTTATGCTGGTGGTCGGCCGCCGGGTCATCCCCTGGATCCTGCACTACGTCGCCCATACCGGGTCGCGTGAATTGTTCCGGCTGGCGGTGCTTGCCATCGCGCTCGGCGTCGCCTTTGGCGCGGCCAAGCTATTCGGCGTCTCGCTGGCGCTGGGCGCTTTCTTCGCTGGCATGATCATGAGTGAATCCGAACTCAGCCATCGGGCGGCCGAGGAATCGCTGCCGCTGCGCGACGCTTTTTCCGTGCTGTTCTTCGTTTCGGTCGGCATGCTGTTCGACCCGTTCAGCCTGATCAGCAATGGCTGGCCGGTCCTGGCGACACTGGCCATCATTGTCATCGGCAAATCGCTGGCCGCCTTCGTCATCGTCGTCGCCTTCCGCTATCCGATACCGACCGCGCTGATGATTTCGGCAAGCCTTGCCCAGATCGGCGAATTCTCGTTCATCCTGGCCGAGCTTGGCGTCGGGCTGAAGCTGCTGCCCGAACAAGGACGCGACCTCATCCTCGCCGGCGCTATCCTGTCGATCGTTCTCAACCCGCTGATGTTCCTTGCCGTCGACTGGATGAAACCGTGGCTGGAAAGGCGCGCCGGCAAGACGGCGCCGCTCGACGAGGCAAAGCCGATTGGCCCCGCGACGGAGCCAGGCCAGTTGGCTTCGGTTGCGGCACCGGTGAAAGAGGACGGGCCGCCGCCCAGGACAGCGCTTACCGGCCATTCAATCCTGGTCGGCTACGGCCGTGTCGGCAGCCTCGTCGGCGCATCATTGAAGGAGGCCGCCCTGCCCTTCCTCGTCATCGAGGATGCCGACAAGACGCTGGCGAAGCTCAGGGATGACGGCATCGAGACCGTGTCCGGCAACGCCGCGAACAGCGAGGTGTTCGCCGCTGCCAATCCCGAGGGCGCGAAGCGGCTGATCCTCGCCATCCCCAATGCCTTCGAGGCGGGACAGATCGTGCTGCGCGCCCGCGCCGCCAACCCGAAGATCAACGTCATCGCCCGCGCCCACTCCGATGCCGAGGTCGAGCATCTCAAAGGGCTCGGTGCCGACACGGTGATCATGGGCGAGCGCGAGATCGCCCGTGGTATCGTCGAAGTGGTGCTTGGTCACAAGCCAGAGGCGGCTGAACCGTCCGCTGCCTGAGCCGATCCTGCACGATCATGCGTACTGGTCGCCACTGGCCGATGGCCGGCGGAAGATCGCACAGTCGATCTCCGCCCGCAGCGAGTTGATCACGCCACGAATGCAGAGCCACCATTTTGAGTGATACTGCCGAGGTATTTTGCCGGCGGCTTCCCAAGCGCCTTCTTGAACATGGTGATGAAGGCCGTGACGGAACCATAGCCGAGATCACCCGAGACCTGCTGGACGCTGGCACCGGAGGCCAGTTCTCGAATTGCGACGATCAAGTGCAATTGCTGGCGCCAGCGCCCGAAGCTCAGCCCTGTCTCCTTAACCACGAGGCGAGCGAGACTGCTCTCGCTGAGCGCGACGCGGTTGGCCCATTCCGCCAATGTGCTACGGTCGGCAGGGTCTTGCGCCAACGCTTCGGCGATCCTCCTCAAGCGTGGCTCGGATGAAATCGGCAGATGCAGCCGCTGGACAGGCATACGCGGCAATTCGGTCAGCAGGGTCTTGGTCAAAAGCTCATCCCTCGCGTGGTCGTCCTGCACGCCATCAGACAGCTCGATGATCAGTTCGCGGAGCAGCGGCGAGATCGAAAGGGTGCAGCACCGGTCCGGCAGATCGGCGGCTTCCGGCTCAACGTACACGAAAAAAATCAGGGCGTTGGCCGTCGCAACATTGCTGTGCTCCATGTCGCCGGGAATCCAGACCCCGCAATGAGGCGGGACCATCCATAGGCCGCTTGGAACGTGGCATGTGACGCCGCCTCCGAGCGCGAAGACGAGTTGGCCTTTGCGGTGCCGATGGGCGGGCACCTCTGCTCTGGTTTCGGTGACGTCAACGCGCACAGCGATTGCCGGCGCGAGCACATCATCCACATCGAGATCTGGCCAGGGCCAGCGAAGAGGCTGTCTCATGATTGACGGCTTTTAGCGATTAAACGCCATGATAGCTAAATTCTTTAACCGGAAAAGTCGATAGGCTTCGGTTTGCGCCCCCCGGTCAAAAATATGGCAGGCAGCAGTTGATCGCGTTGACGCTGCGCGCGCCCATCGCCGGCATGACTTGCGATCTCGATGAGTATTCTGAGTGGGCCAGCTTGCCGTGCTTTCCAGGAGGAAGCTGGCGTCCACAAACCAGTAAGAAGGTACGATCCCCATGCTCGCCCTAGTCACGGCTCCCGACAGCGCCACCGGGCTGAGGTTCGCCGAGTCCGAGGAACCTCGGCCCCTCGCGAACGAGGCGCTTGTCTCGGTCCACGCAACCTCGTTGAACCGCGGCGAGCTGCGCCTGCTCACCATACGTCCGAACGGCTGGATACCCGGCCAGGACATCGTTGGGGTTGTCGAACGGGCAGCAGCCGATGGCTCCGGGCCAGCCGTGGGCAACCGGGTTGCGGCTTTGGTCGACCAGGCCGGCTGGGCCGAACGTGTTGCCGTTTCAACCGATCGTCTCGCCGTCCTGCCGGATGGAGTCAGCTTCGTTTCCGCAGCCACGCTTCCGGTCGCGGGCACGACGGCGCTAAGGACATTGCGCCATGGCGGCGACCTGGCCGGCCAGCAGATCCTGATCACCGGCGCAAGCGGCGCGGTCGGTCGTTTCCAGATCCAGATCGCCCGCCAGGAGGGCGCGTCTGTGACCGTCGCCGCCGCCCGGCATGCCGACGATCTCCGCGGCCTTGGAGCCGAGCAAGTTGTCGAGTCGATCGAATTGGCTGAGGGGCCGTTTTCGCTGATCACTGAGTCAGTCGGCGGTGAAAGCCTCGCACACGCGATCGAACGTGTCACACCTGGCGGGATCATCGTCATGTTCGGTTCGAGCAGTGGCGAACTCACATCAGTTGGATTCCGTCAGTTCGTTCCGGGTCACGAGGGGGCGAGGCTTCAGACTTTCGCGTACTACGCCTCTGGCCCGGGCATTGGCGCGGACATCGCCTCGCTGCTCGCTCTGGTCGCGGCTGGCCGGCTAGAAACCCGCGTGGCCTTGACCGTGCAGTGGACAGACATCGCCCAAACCCTGGACGCACTGCGACGGCGCAGCATTAGCGGCAAGGCTGTTCTCACCATAACCGGATGAGCAGTCCTTAGCCCCTCAAGTCTCACACGTGCTGGCCGCCATTGATGTGGATTTCCGAGCCCGTCACATAGGAAGCCTGCTGCGAGCACAGGAAGAAGATGATGTCGGCGACTTCTGCCGTGGTGCCCAGCCGCCGCAGCGGAATCGTCTCGACGATCTTTTCGGTGCCCGGCGACAGGATCGCCGTGTCGATCTCGCCGGGTGCAATGGCGTTGACGCGGATGCCGTGCGGGCCGAAATCATGCGCCATTTCGCGCGTCAGCGAGCCGAGCGCCGCCTTCGACGTCGCATAGGCGGTGCCGGCGAAGGGGTGCACGCGGGTGCCGGCGATCGAGGTGACGTTGACGATCGAGCCTTTGGCCGACGCCAACTCCTTAAACAATCCTCGCGCCAGCATGATCGGCGCGAAGAAATTGACCTGGAAGACGTCGCGCCAGACATGCATCGGCGTGTCGATCGAATTCATGCGGCTGTTGCCGTCCTTGAGCTTCGGCGAGATGCCGGCATTGTTGACCAGCGCATGAAGCTGGCCGCCATGCGCCTCCAGCCGATGGCGGATTTCCGAGATCGCGATGCCGACATCCTCCTGGTCGGCGAGATCGACCTTGATGTGGTCTTCCGGACCGGCCGGCCACGGGCAGTCCTCGGCAAAGGCCTGGCGCGAGCAGGTGATGACGCGCCAGCCTTCACGCGAAAAGCGCTTGACCGTGGCATGGCCGATGCCGCGGCTGGCTCCGGTCAGCACGATTGTCTTTCTGGTGTCGGTTTCAGCCATTTCGCGATCTCTCTAGGGCGACGTGCGTCCCTTTGGACGCACAAAGTACGCTCTAGCACTTTTAACCCGGAGATGTAGCGGAACACTGTCGCGATGACGAGGGGTCAGCCGCCGGTGAGGATGTCGAGGATCGAGGTCTGCCGCTTCTTGACCGGGCCGCCGACATCGCCCGGCGGCACCGGGCGCTTGATCGATGCGGTGGCGCTGTCACCGCCCGGAATGCCGAAGCCGCCGCCATCGACCGTTTCGGCGGGACGCACAGCGCGAGGCGATGACGCTTTTTGGGCGGACGGCGCGGATTGGCCAACCGAAGCGGACGGCACCGGCGCCGGTTGCGCCGTGTTGGACGGTATTTCGTCCTGCACGATCGTATCCGCAGGCGTCGACCGCCAAGTTCCAGGCAGCGGCCGCACCGGCACGCCTTCATGCGCGGCGACCATGAACTCATGCCAGGCCTGCGCCGGCAGCGCGCCGCCGGTGACCTTCTTCATCGGGCTGCCATCGTCATTGCCGAACCAGACGCCGGTGGTGAGATTGGCGGTATAGCCGATGAACCAGGCATCGCGCGAATTCTGGCTGGTGCCGGTCTTGCCGGCTGCCGGCCAGGCAAAGGCCGCCTTCCTGGCAGTGCCGATTTCGACCGTGCCGGTCATCATCGAGTTCATCATACCGACGATCTCGGGCTTGACGACGCGCGGGGCGCCGCCGCCATTGTTGTCGTAGAGCACCTTGCCGCCGGTTGTCGTCACGCGGCGGATGAAATGGACCTCCGGCCGGTAGCCGCCATTGGCGAAGGGGACATAGGCCGACGTCAATTCCAGCGGCGTCACTTCAGATGTGCCGAGCGCGATCGAGGTGTTGGCCGTGAGGTCGGACTGGATGCCCATGCGATGCGCCGCCTCGACCACGGCGTCAGGTCCGACTTCCATGGTCAGCTGGGCGGCCACCGAGTTCAGCGACTTCGCCAGCGCCGTCGCCAGCGTCACCTTGCCGAAATACTTGCCGCCGTAATTGGTTGGCGTCCATTTGCCTATTCTGATCGGCGCGTCATTGCGCACGCTGTCGGGCGTGCGGCCGGCCTCCAGTGCCGCCATGTAAACAAAGGGCTTGAACGCCGAGCCCGGCTGGCGGCGCGCCTCCGAGGCACGGTCGAACTGGCTGGTCGAATAATCATAGCCGCCGACCATGGCACGCACCGCGCCGGAATTGTCGATCGACACCAGCACACCCTGGCTGGCATTGAGCTTCTTGCCGCTCCCGTCGATCAGCCGGCGGATCGATTGTTCGGCGAGCTTCTGCAGCGTGAGGTCGACGGTGGTGTCGACTATGATGTCGCTGCGCACATCGCCGATCAGGTCGGGCAGTTCTTCCACGATTGTGTCGGCGACATAGTTTTCCGAGCCCGTCCAGTAGGATGCCACCCGCGTCGCTGGTGCGCTCATCGCCGTGGTCAGTTCCTTGGCGCTGATCTTGCCTTCGTCGCGCATGGCGGCAAGAACGAGCTGCGAGCGCTGCTCGGCCGCCTTCGGGTCACGCGCCGGAGACAGTCGCGACGGCGCCTTCAACAGGCCAGCGAGAAGTGCGGCCTCGGGCAGCGTGACATCGCGCGCGCTCTTGCCGAAATAGCGGCGCGAGGCCGCTTCGACACCATAGGCGCCGGAGCCGAAATAGACCCGGTTGAGATACATTTCGAGGATCTGGTCCTTGGTGTGCTTGTGCTCGAGCCACAGCGCCAAAAGCACTTCCTGCACCTTGCGTTCCAGCGTGCGATCGGGTGTCAGGAACAGGTTCTTCGCCAATTGCTGGGTCAGTGTCGAGCCGCCCTGCGAAAAACGCCCGCCGACAACGTTGGCCACCATGGCTCTGGACAGACCAATCGGATCGATGCCCAAATGCGAATAGAAGCGGCGATCTTCGATGGCGATGACAGCCTCGGGAATATAGGTCGACATTTCATGCAGGCCGACGGCTTCGCCGCCGCTCATGCCGCGATTGGCGAGCAGCTTTCCATCGACGGAGACGATCCTGATATTGGGCGCGCGGTCGGGAATGGCCCAGGTGGTGGCCGCCGGCATTTTCGCACCGTAGTAGACGACGATGCCGGCAGTCGCGATCCCGCCCCAGATGGCCAGCACGAAGCACCAGTAGAACAACCGGCCGAGCACGCCGAACAGACCGCGCCGGCTTTTGCCGCGTCCGCGACGCGACGATTTTGTCTTGGCCGATTGGCGCTTTGCAGAGGTCTTCCGGTTGCTCGGCACGACGCGATCCTCCTCGCTCACCGAAAAACCGGCCGAGGATTTCGCCCGTGGCGGTCCCTCGAAGCTGGGTTCGATGCGGCTGTCTCTGCGGTTCGCCATGCGCTGTGCTGTCTATCCCGATGCCTATCGCATCGGCCCGAAATCGGAATCGATTTTCGGAAAGCACGATGCGAAGCTTCAAGAGCGTACTCTGTGCGTCCGAACGGTCGCACGTCGCTCCATGGCGTCCGGGGTGGAGAGTAGATGCGGCGATTTAAGGGCGGGTTAAATGGTTCAAAGTTAATTCAATGCGTTATGCATGTCACCGCTGCGTTTCTTGCTTCTGGCGGTCTGCAACAACGGAATCCCTGGCGAGACGGCGGCGCCTTCTCGCATTCGGCGTCAACTGCTCAGCCACCGTCGTTCGGCGCGAACCGCTCATAGCAAGGTAGCCGTAATTTATGCCGTCATTAGAGCGCGACCGGTAAAGTGGGTTTACATTCGATCGCGCTCTAAACAATTGAATCTGCATATGACTTGTCACCAAAGTCATTCACCTTGGTGGATCATCCGTTAGTCGATCGCATCACGAACGCAAAGCGCTGCCCGGGATGATTGCATCGTCTCGCCCACATGGCAGTAGCAGACGATTTCGTGGAGCTGATCGTCGGTCAGTTCGAAGAAACGCTTTGCTTCGCCATAAGTGTCGTCTTTCAACCCCTCATCCCGCAGAATCGGATCGTCGAAGGCAACCGATATTGGCGAGCCTTCGCCACGCATTACGTCGCGCTCTGGCGACGAACGATATTCGGTCCCGGTAAGTGCGGTAAGGAGCCGATTGGGCTGCCGTTCGAGAAGTTTTGACCAACGTTCGAGACGCTGGGTTCGGTCCATTCCAGGAGGTGTTGGGTCTCTGTGTACCTTTGCCACCGTATGCAGTTGGTCCAGTGTTTGGTGCCTCATGGCAACCTCCTAAAAGTAGGTGGGTTGGCCCCAAAACTCCCTGTGCCAAGATCATACCGCGGATGTGTCGATACGTCACTCTCATTCGATATTCGGCCTGGCTTTTCTCTCCGGGCGCATCGAAGGATGGAGCGGCCCTGCCTTGGCGTCAATTTTTGGTCTCGTCGGCAATAGCGGCAACAAAACCAATGACTTGCATTAACTGGGCTCAAACTTCGGTGGTCGACCGGTTATCGATGTCAGCGAGAAGAAGGCCAGCGTCTGCTCTTCGCAGGTCACCGCCACAACGCTGTTCGAGCGATCGATGTCGAGACCCTTCGGGCCGCCTTCTTCGACACTGGCCCTGCCGCGCCCGAAAGTCTCGTCGTCAAGGACGGCAACAGAGCGGGAGGGCGTGCGGCTGCCGCTCCAGCCCGCGTCGCGATCGTACACGTGAAGCAGTGGGCTGCCTGCATCGGCGACAAGGATCTGCCGGTCATCGCCCGTAAAACGCAGGCCATGCGGGTAATTGGCGTTCTGCAGGATTCCGGCGGGTTCGGTATCCGGCCCCAACCGCGCGGACATGTTGTAGAGCTTCACATCGTTGGTGCCGTGGCTGCTGACGGCGATCCATTGGCCATCATGACTGAGCGCAATGCCATCGGGTATGTTCAGGCCGCGCTTCAGAAGCGCCTGGTTCTTCCACGCGCGGTAGCCCCACCGGTCGACGACATGCCGCGTGACCCGGTCTCTGTAATTGTTGCAGACCAGGAGGCTGACCCGGCCACGCGACTCATGCCTGGCCGCGACCGACCCTGGTGTTTTCAGCTTGCAAAACAGCCCGCCCTTGATCTCGCGAATGGATACAATGTGGCACTGGCGGCCGGCTGGCTCTCCCGAGGGCAGGGCAAATATCGCAACCAGCCCATCACGATTGGCAATCACCAGGGTTCGGTCATCGATGAAATCGAGACCATGGACCTCGCCCATGCTTTCCGACGTCAGCTCCATGAAATCATGGACGGTGACTCGTGGGCCGCTCGGCGCCGCTTCGACGTCGACCCGCAGGATCAGACAGCGCTCTCGCGTATATCCAGCAATTGCCAGCAATCGATTGTCCGGCGAAAAGCGCAGGTCTTCCGTGCGTCCGATGGTCGAGAGCGCGGCTCGTACAGCCTCGCTGGCTTTGAAGTCGATTCGGGATATCACCTGAGAGCCTGGCCTGAAGGGCGAGAACGATGGACAGGATGGGGATAGGTCATCGGCACCCTTGCGCGGCAGCACCCGACACGCTCAGTTCTCCTGGATCGAAATACCCTTCTCGTCGATCTTGAGTTCCACGCCCTTCGGCCTGGTTTGCTCGCGATAGACATAGACGCCGAGCGCGATGACCACGACGACGAGCGCGCCGATGATGAGATAGAGCATGTTCTGTTTCATGGCGCGCCCTTGATGTGCTTCGAGGATCAGGCCTGCTTCACCAGTTTGATCAGCACGAGCAGGATGACCGCGCCGATCGTGGCGTGGACGATGGAGGCAAATATGCCACCGCCTATGGCGAACCCCAGCCTTGGGAAGAGCCAGCCAGCGATAAAGGCACCGACAATGCCGACGGCGATATTGCCGACAAGGCCGAGGCCGAAACCCTTGACCATCAGGCCGGCGAGCCAGCCGGCGATCGCACCGATGACGATGAAGACAAGCAGGCTCTCAGTGCCCATTGCAGATCCCTCCTGAGCGAACGGTCGTGGAGCAGAAAGCTCCGAATCGACCCCCGATTGCAACAGGCCCAAACTATTGGAAACGAGACGGCCCCGCCAGCGGCGTCATTCGTCGTCGTCCCCAGATGCAGGCCGCCAGCTGATCGGCTCGATCTTCCTTTGCGTATGACCGTCCGTATAGGCCCACCAGCCGGTGTCGTTCTCGTCCCAGTCGCCGCCGGCCGCTTTCAGCCGGTCGAGCGACCGGTACTGCGCGATGGATTCGTTCATCACGCCGTCGCTGTCCTTCCAGTAGACGGTGACCTTGGAACCATCCTTGGGTGCCGTTTCGATTGGTTTCCGGGCAGCCATTTCATCCTCTCCGTGGACCGACAGAACGTCGCGGCGAACATCTGGTTCCACCTTAGCTGTGGGCGAAGATGTCTGCCTCATCCCAGCCCATCAGGTCGAGTTTCGCACGCGTCGGCAGGAAGCGGAAGCAGGCCTCGGCCTCCTTGGTCCGGTTGTCGCGCGCCAGCCGGGCCGTCAGCACATCGCGCAGCTGGTGCAGATAGAGCACGTCGGAGGCTGCGTATTCGAGTTGTTCGGGAGACAGCGTCTCCGCCGCCCAGTCCGACGATTGCTGCGCCTTCGATAGGCTGACGCCGAGAAGCTCAAAGCAGATGTCCTTCAGCCCGTGCCGGTCGGTGTAGGTTCGGGTAAGCCGCGAGGCGATCTTGGTGCAGAACACCGGCTCCGGCATGACGCCGAAGGCATTGTAGAGCACGGCGAGATCGAAACGGCCGAAATGGAAGAGCTTGGTTATGCTGCGGTTCCTGAGCAGGCTGACGAGGTTTGGCGCCTTCTTCTGGCCGGGCGCGATCTGGATGACGTCGGCGGAACCGTCGCCCGGCGAGATCTGAACCACGCAAAGCCGGTCGCGATGCGGATTGAGCCCCAGCGTCTCCGTGTCGATAGCGACCGACCCGACGTCGTAGTGCAAGAGCCCGGGCAGGTCGTTCTTATGGAAGCGGATATCGCTCATCGTATTCTCCGGTCGCAGCCCGTGCGGTGATTTGTGCACCCAACCGGACGCACGTCGCTCTAGCCCGTCCTCGCCGCGATCCGATGAAAAATCAACAGAAAGTTGAATTCTTGCCCTGTCAGCGTGTCAGCGCATCGAGAATGCGTGCCCAGGAGCGTTGTCCCTTGTGGAAGGAACTCATCTCGTACTTCTCGTTCGGCGAATGGATGCGGTCATCGTCGAGCCCGAAACCGACCAGCAAGGATTCGATGCCGAGATAGGTCTGGAAATCGCCGACCACCGGGATCGAGCCGCCGCTTCCCGTCGTCACCGCCGGCTTCGGCCACTCGTCGGACAGCGCGTCCTTGGCCTTGGCGAGAAACGGCGAGTCGTAGGAAAGCTGGATCGCCGGCGAGCCGCCATGTGGGTGGAAATCGACTGAGCAGTCGGCCGGGATGCGCTCCCTCACGAAGGCCTGGAAAGCGGCGCGGATCCTTTCCGGGTCTTGCTTGTGGACGAGGCGGAAGGACACTTTTGCCGAGGCTTCCGCCGCGATCACTGTCTTGAACCCCTTGCCGGTATAGCCGCCGGTAATGCCGTTGAACTCGGCCGTCGGTCGCGCCCAGGTGAGCTCGAGCACCGAGCGGCCCTTTTCGCCAGACGGGATCGACAGTCCGACAGGCCCAAGGAATGTCTCGGCGGTCTCGCCGAGCGTCTCCCATGACTTCAGGATCTGCGAAGGGGTCTCCTCGACACCGTTATAGAACCCCGGAATGGTGACATGGCCGTCCTTGTCGTGGATGTCGGCCAGGATCCTGGCCAGGATGCGAATTGGATTGGCGGCAGCACCGCCATAGAGACCGGAATGCAAGTCGCGGTCGGCGGCTTTCACCGTGATCTCCTCGCCGACTAGCCCGCGCAGCGCGACGCAGATCGACGGCGTATCGCCGTCCCACATGCCGGTGTCGCAGACAAGCGCGAAGTCGGCCTTGAGCTCGGCGGCGTTTGCTTCGAGGAACGGCTTCAGCGAGGGCGAGCCGGACTCCTCCTCGCCCTCGAACAGGATCGTGATGCGGCATGGCAGCCCGCCATGCACCTGCTTCCAGGCACGGCAAGCCTCGACGAAGGTCATCAATTGCCCCTTGTCGTCGGCCGAGCCACGCCCCGTGATCACCTGGTGGCCGGGCTCGATCTCCTTCACCGAAGGCGAGAACGGGTCGCTTTCCCAGAGCTCGATCGGGTCGACCGGCTGCACGTCATAATGGCCGTAGAACAGGACATGCGGCGCGCCCGCCGGCCCGTCATGATGCGCCACCACCATCGGGTGGCCTGGCGTGTCACGCACGCTGGCATCGAACCCGATCAGCTTGAGTTCCGCCACCAGCCATTCCGCCGCCTTGCGGCAGTCGGCGGCGTAGGCCGGATCGGTGGAGATCGACTTGATCCTGAGCAGGCCGAACAGGCGCTCCAGGCTCTCGTCGAGATTTTTGTCGAGACGGTCGAGGACGGGGGAAATTGTGGACATTTTTATCAGCCTTTCGATTCTGAGCGGCAACCCTAAAGCTGCGAGGCAGAAACGAAAAGCCGGCGGTCGTTGGACCACGGGCGTCGAAAGGTAAAAAAATGCCGCCGTGGTGGAGGGGGAACCACGGCGGCCTTTACTCGAAACGATGCGGCAGCCCGGAGAGGGGGGATAGGCTGCCGCAAGTGTCCGGGATAGGCGGGGGACGGGCCTTGCTCCGGACTTCGGCGAAAAATGCCGATGGCGTTTATCTGTGTCTCCGAACGTGGCGATTCAAGGGCACGAAGATTACACTTTTGTAACATACCCGTGATCCGATCGACTTGTCAGGGATGTTGCGGGAACCGGTGGTTGAGGCCGCCTTTGGCATGGACCACGGCGCTGCGCCGCGCTATCCCTTCGTCCCATGAAAAAAGGCGATCATCTCTTCCTTGTCGACGGCTCCGGCTACATCTTCCGTGCCTATCACGCACTGCCGCCACTCACCCGCAAATCCGACGGGCTGCCGACCAGTGCCGTGCTCGGCTTCTGCAACATGGTGTGGAAGCTGACGCAGGACGCCCGCAACACCGATGTCGGCGTGGTGCCGACGCATTTCGCCGTCATCTTCGACTATTCGTCGAAAACCTTCCGCAACGATCTCTACCCCGAATACAAGGCCAACCGCTCGGCGCCGCCGGAGGATTTGATCCCGCAATTCGGCCTGATCCGCCAGGCGACCAGGGCCTTCAACCTGCCTTGCATCGAGATGGAAGGCTTCGAGGCCGACGACCTGATCGCCACCTATTGCCGGCTTGCCTGCGAAGCCGGCGCCGACACCACCATCATCTCCTCCGACAAGGACCTGATGCAGCTGGTCGGCGCAACGGTCGGCATGTACGACCCGATGAAGGACCGCCAGATCGGCATTCCCGAAGTCGTCGAGAAATGGGGCGTGCCGCCCGAAAAGATGATCGACCTGCAGGCGCTGACCGGCGATTCGGTCGACAATGTTCCGGGCGTGCCCGGCATCGGGCCGAAGACGGCGGCGCAATTGCTCGAGCAGTTCGGCGACCTCGACGGGCTGCTGGCGCGCGCCGGCGAGATCAAGCAGGACAAGCGTCGCGAATCGATCATCGCCAATGCCGACAAGGCGCGCATCTCGCGTGAACTGGTGACGCTGAAGAACGACGTGCCGGGGATCGGTGGGCTCGATGATTTCGTGTTGCACCCGCCCGACGGGCCAAAGCTGATCGGCTTCCTCAAGACGATGGAATTCTCCTCGCTGACCCGCCGCGTGGCGGAAGCGACCGGAACGGATGCGGCTGATGTCAAGGCCGTTCCCGTCATTATCGAGCGCGCCGACACCGCGCATGGTCCCGATGTCGGGTTTGGAGTGCCGGCAGCCGCCGAAAGCGCGGCAGGCGCAGTGACAGACGAAGCCGGGGAAGCGGTGCCGGCCACCGTCAAGGTGGAACCCAAGGAAGGCGACACCCCTTCGCTTCTCTCGGCGCTTCGCTTCGAGGACGCCACCGCCAGCAAGATCGACACCAGCGCCTACGTCACCATCCGCGACACAGCAGCGCTGAAGGCGTGGGTGGCCGAGGCGATGGAGACCGGCATCGTCGCCTTCGACAGCGAGACCACCTCAGCTGACCCAATGCAGGCCGAGCTGATCGGCCTCTCCATGGCCACCGCGCCCGGTCGCGCCGCCTATGTGCCGCTCGCCCACAAAAGCGGCAACGGCGACCTGCTCGGCGGCGGAGTGGTCGAAAACCAGATTCCGATCCGTGAGGCGCTTGGCATTCTGAAGCCGCTGCTGGAGGACAGGTCGGTTCTCAAGATTGTTCAGGAGCTGAAATACGACCTCGTCGTCATGAGCCGCCATGGCATCGATATCGCCCCCTTCGACGACACCATGCTGATTTCCTACGTGCTTGATGCAGGCACGTCCGGCGGCCACAGCATGGCGGCTCTCTCGGAAAAATGGCTCGGCCACTCGACCATTCCGCTCAAGGAACTGGCCGGCTCGGGAAGGAGCTTCGTCGGCTTCGACCAGGTCGATATCGACAAGGCAACGGCCTATGCCGCCGAGCACGCCGATGTGACGCTCAGGCTCTGGCGGGTGCTGAAACCACGGCTTGCCGCCAAGGGCCTCGTCTCGGTCTACGAGCGGCTGGAACGGCCGCTGGTGCCGGTGCTGGCAAGGATGGAGCAGCGCGGCATCTCCGTCGACCGGCAGATCCTGTCGCGGCTCTCCGGCGAACTGGCACAGGGCGCCGCGCGGCTAGAGGATGAAATCTACCAGCTCGTCGGCGAGCGCATCAATATCGGCTCGCCGAAACAGCTCGGCGACATCTTGTTCGGCAGGATGGGCCTGCCCGGCGGCTCCAAGACCAAGACCGGCCAGTGGTCGACCTCGGCGCAGCTCCTGGAAGACCTCGCCGCCGAAGGCCACGAGCTGCCGCGCAAGATCGTCGACTGGCGCCAGCTGACCAAACTAAAATCGACCTATACCGATGCGCTGCCCGGTTTCGTCCATCCCGATACGAAGCGCGTCCACACCTCCTACGCCCTTGCCGCGACGACGACCGGCCGGCTGTCGTCCTCCGATCCCAATTTGCAGAACATTCCGGTACGCACGGTCGAGGGGCGGAAGATCAGGACGGCTTTCATCGCCGACAAGGGCAACAAGCTGGTTTCCGCCGACTACAGCCAGATCGAGCTGCGTGTGCTCGCCCATGTCGCCGAGATCCCGCAGCTCAAGCAGGCGTTTGCCGACGGCGCCGACATCCACGCCATCACCGCGTCGGAGATGTTCAACGTGCCGGTCGAGGGCATGCCCTCGGAAATACGCCGCCGCGCCAAGGCGATCAATTTTGGCATCATCTACGGAATTTCCGCCTTTGGCCTGGCCAACCAGCTCTCGATCCCGCGCGAGGAGGCGGGCGCCTACATCAAGAAATATTTCGAGCGCTTCCCCGGCATCCGCGACTATATCGACGCAACCAAGGCCTATGCCCGCGAGCACGGCTTCGTCGAAACGATCTTCGGCCGCCGCATCCATTATCCGGAGATACGGTCGTCGAACCCTTCAATCCGTGCCTTCAACGAGCGCGCCTCGATCAACGCACGCCTGCAGGGCACCGCCGCCGACATCATCCGCCGCGCCATGATACGTATGGACGACGCGCTGGAAAAGGCGAAGCTTTCCGCCCGCATGCTGCTGCAAGTGCATGACGAGCTGGTCTTCGAGACGGTGGAAGCGGAGGTCGAGGCGACGATCCCCGTCGTGCGCCATGTGATGGAGAACGCCGCGATGCCGGCGGTCTCGATGTCGGTGCCGCTGCATGTCGACGCCCGCGCCGCCAACAATTGGGAAGAGGCGCATTGAAAGTGCGATGATCGTTTTTGTCGCTGGAGACCTGCTTGCAGCAGAGGAAAACTACATCGCCCAAGGGGTGGCAGAAGGCAATCAAGAGGGCCTTGGTACCGGACTTGCACTGAAGATTTCGAGGAAGTGGCCAAATGTGCAGGCCGCGTTCAAAAAACACGCTCGGACCGGCAAGTTTACAGGTGGTCAGCTTTGGACGTCAGAGCCAGACGGCGACCAGCCAGGATTCATCTATTTAGCAACGCAACCGGATATGTACCACGCCACGCTTCCCTACCTGCGCAAAGCAATTCGCGGGCTTGCTAAATGGGCCGACAGGAACTCGGTGGAATCCGTTGCCTTGCCGAAAATCGGCTCAGGACTTGGCAAACTATCCTGGCAGGACGAGGTAAGACCCCTGCTTGTCGAGCAGCTGGCACATCGGACCACGCGGTACGTGGTCTATGAGACTTTCTTGAACGAGTTCGAAAACGCCACAACGCCGCCGCTGAAGTAGAGGCGCCTCAAGCCGCCTTGGCCAGGCACTTCGCGCACGTCCCGCGGAACTCGATCACCGCCTTCTTGGCGGCAAAGCCGGTCGAGCGCACCCATTCGTCGAGCCGGTGTCCGACATCATGGTCGGAAAATTCGGTCACCTGCCCGCAAGTGTCGCAGATTGCAAAGGCGGTCATCGAATGGCTGTGATCGTGCGGCTCGGCGCAGGCGACAAAGGAATTGAGACTTTCGAGCCGGTGCACGAAACCGGACTTCACCAGCGTGTCGAGCGCGCGATAGACCTGCAGCGGTGCGCGGAAGCCCCGCTCGCGAAGCTGGTCGAGCAATGTATAGGCGCTGAGCGGACCGCTGGCGGCCTCGAGTTTCTCGAGCACGCACAACTGGTTTTTCGTCAGCACATCCCTTGCCGCCATGATTCTGTATCCAACCCGTTCGCGCCGCTCGCACGTCATTTCCGCATGCAAGCGGCTTCAATTCTATCCAGATAGCGACGAACGGGCGTTTTTGCTACTGTTTCTGTGCCGGCATGGTCCAGAAGTCGGCCAACTCCGGGCAGGCCAATTTCGAAGCAGACATTGGCGGGCCCGAGTAAATAAAAACGGCGGGGGGGAGAATCACC
>NZ_RZTA01000020.1:0-59226 GCF_004023115.1 Mesorhizobium sp. M6A.T.Cr.TU.017.01.1.1 | reverse complement strand
ACTTCCCGCCGTACCTGTTCGGCTATGCGTTGCCAATCACTTCCGTAGTGGATCACTTCCGTGGTGGATCATTTGCGTGGCGGACCCTGGCGCTCGGCGGAGGCGGCCCACAGATTGATGTCGGCTTCGCGTGCGTAGATGTCGATTTCGGCGAGCTCGGCATCGCTGAAGTCGAGCACCTTCAGCGCGCCGACGCAGTCCTCGACCTGCTCCGGCCGGCTGGCGCCGATCAGCGCCGAGGTCACCCGGCCCTTGCGCAGCACCCAGGCCAGCGCCATCTGCGCCAGCGTCTGCCCGCGTCGGCCGGCAATCGCGTTCAGCGCCTTGATGTTGGCGATGGTCTTGTCGTTGATGAAGGCCGCCTTCAGCGACTTGCCCTGGCTGGCGCGGCTGCCCTGCGGGATACCGCCGAGATATTTGTCGGTCAGCATGCCTTGCGCCAGCGGCGTGAACACGATCGAGCCGACGCCGAGCCCCTCCAGCGTATCGAGCAGACCGTCGTCCTCGACCCAGCGATTGAGCATCGAATAGCTCGGCTGATGGATGACGCAAGGCGTGCCGAGCTGCTTCAATATGTCGGCGGCCTCGCGCGTGCGCTGCGAATTGTAGGAGGAGATGCCGGCATAAAGCGCCTTGCCCGAGCGCACCGCGTGATCGAGCGCACCCATCGTTTCTTCCAGCGGAGTATCGGGGTCGAAGCGGTGCGAATAGAAGATGTCGACATAGTCGAGCCCCATCCGCTTCAGGCTCTGGTCGAGGCTGGCCAGCACATATTTGCGCCCGCCCCATTCGCCGTAGGGTCCGGCCCACATCTCATAGCCGGCCTTGGTCGAGATGATCAGCTCGTCGCGATAGGAGGAGAAATCCGTCCGCAGGATTTCGCCAAAAGCCGTCTCCGCCGAACCGGGCGGCGGGCCGTAATTATTGGCGAGGTCAAAATGCGTGATGCCGAGATCGAAGGCTTTGCGCGCGATCGCCTGCTTGGTCCGATGCGGCGTGTCGTTTCCGAAATTGTGCCAGAGCCCGAGCGAGATCGCCGGCAATTTCAGGCCGGATCGCCCGCAGCGATTGTAGATCATTTTCTCGTAGCGGTTTTCGGCGGGCACATAGGGCATGGGAGATCCTCAAATCAAAAGCGAGCCCGGCAGTTGCCACCGCGAAAAAGGGTGAGTCGGCTCTGCCCCTCACCCTTAGCCTCTCCCCGTTTCTATGGGGAGAGGGGTCGACGGTAAACAGCACGTGTCGCAATCACTGAAGCGCTTACCCTATTTCTTCTTCGCCAAGAGCCCTTTCTTCTTTGCCAAGAGCCCTTCCGCATCCTTGACGCCCAGTGCCGCAGGCCGTTCGCAGGTGGTCTGCATGGCAACGAACTTTCCGCTCGCGCCCGACCGCAACATGCCGGTCATCACATCGACGGCATGCAGCGCCAGTTCCATCGAGCATCGATGCGGCCGGCCTTCCGCAATCGCCAGTGCCATGTCGGCGAGACCGGCGGTGCGGTAGTTGGCCATCATGCCATGCGAATGCATCTGGTTGGGCACGCCGAACGGATGCTTCCATTTCGGCAGCTTCTTGACCGGCTTGGCGGCGTCGGTGACGCGAACGTCGCCGCCGAAGAAATTCGGATCCGGCAAGAACACCGTGCCCAACTCGCCGTAGAGCTCCATCGGCGCATGGCCATGGCTCCACACGTCCCAGCTGGTGTTGAGCGTCACCACGGCGCCATTCTCGAACTCCATCACGCCGTGGATCGTCGTCGGCGTTGCGACCAGGATTTTTTCGCCGGCGCGAGGCTTGGACGAGATCGTGCGCTCTGTCTTCGGGATCGAAGCGAAGGCTGCCACCTGCTTCACCGGCCCGATCAGCTGGATCAAATTGGTGATGTAATAGGGTCCGATATCGAGCACCGGACCAGCGCCAGGCTGGAAGAAGAAGTCCGGATTGGGGTGCCAATGCTCCATCCCATGGCTCATCACATGGCATGTGCCGCTGGTGATCTTGCCGAGCTTGCCAGTGTCGATCAGGTTGCGGACAAGCTGATGCGCGCCGCCGAGGAAAGTGTCGGGCGCAGAGCCGATGCGCAGTCCATCTCTCTCCGCCAGCTTCTTCAGGTCGAGCCCTTCCTTGACCGACAGCACGAACGGCTTTTCCGAATAGACGTGCTTGCCGGCATCGAGGATCTGTTTCGACACCTCATAGTGCACCGCCGGAACGGTGAGGTTGACGATGATGTCGATATCGTCAGCCTTGAGCAGCCCTTCGACTGTGTCGGCGCGCAGCTTAAACTCCTTCGCCCGCGCCTTGGCCGCATCCATGTTGATATCCGCGCAGGCGCGCATCTCGATGCCGCGAAACAGCGGCGCAAACGAGAAATACGCCTTCGAAATGTTGCCGCAGCCGATGACGCCGATCCCAAGTTTTTTTGCCATGCTGGTTTGCTCCTAATAGGTCTTGGCGGCTGCGATCGAGCGGCGGGCGAAGCGCGCGATGTCGTTGGGGTTGTCCTGTTCCATGACGTAGTATTTGGCGGCGCTCTTGGCGCGTAGCGCCTTGATCAGACCAGCCCAGTCGATCGTGCCGTGGCCGACATCCGACCAGCCGTCCTCATCGAGTCCCTCGCCGGGCTTGGCAATGTCCTTGACATGGACGGCGGCGATGCGTTTGCCATACTTCTCGATCCAGGGCAGCGGATCGTCGCCGCCGCGCACCACCCAGGCCACGTCCATCTCCCAGCCGATGTCGGGCGCTGCCGCCAGGATATGGTCCTGCGGCACCGAGCCGTCGGCAAGCTTCTTGAACTCGAAATCATGGTTGTGCCAGGCAAAGCCGTAGCCGGCTTTCTCAGCCGTCTCGCCGACCTTGGCCAGGCGTGCTCCGAAGCCGCGCCAGCCTTCCGTGTCGGTCGGCCTGCTCTCGGCGACCAAATAGGGGCAGATCAGCAGTGTGATGCCGAGCGCATCGGCGATTTTGCGCACGCCGTCGAAATCCTTCTCGAGCGCATCCATCGAGAAATGGCCGGTCGGCATGGTGAGGCCGTTCTTGTCGAGTTCGGCACGAAATGCCTTGGGGTCGTCATAGACGCCGCCGAACCCCTCGACTTGCGCGTAGCCGAGCTCGCCGAGCATCTGGAGCACCCCTTCCCAAGGTTGGAAATTGCGGGCGCTGTAAAGTTGGAATGACCAATTCATCGTCTCTGTCCGTTCTCTGGGGATGGATGTGTTTGAGGTGAAATTCTTGGGATTGAGGTTCTGGAGAGTTAAAGGCGGGTGCCGGTTGCGGCGTCGAACAGCGAAGCGCGCGTCGGATCAAAACCGATGCTCACGGTGTCGGCGTTGTTTGGCGTGCGCTCAGATGTCACCCGCACCGTGAAATTCTGATTTCCGAGCTTCAGCCAGACCAGCGTGTCGGAACCCATGGGCTCGACGACCACGACATTTGACATGGCTGTGAACGGCCATCCAGCGCCGCTGTTGAACGCGACATGCTCGGGCCGGATACCGAACACGGCCGCCCCCGGCACGGGCTCCTTTTCGAAAGCGTAGGTGGCAAGCGGGATCCGCACATCCTCGGCGGCGAAATACCAGTTGCCCTCGTCCTTCTCCAGCCTGCCGTCGAGGAAATTCATCGCCGGCGAGCCGAGGAAGCCGGCGACGAAACGGTTGACCGGGCGATTGTAGATCGTCTGCGGTGCATCGAGCTGCTGGATAACGCCGCCCTTCATCACCGCGATGCGGTCGGCCAGCGTCATCGCCTCGATCTGGTCGTGGGTGACGTAGATCATGGTGTTCTGCAGCTTGCTGTGCAGCAGTTTGATTTCGACACGCAGCTCCGCCCGCAGCTTGGCGTCGAGATTGGAAAGCGGCTCATCGAAGAGGAAGACGTCGACGTCGCGCACCAGCGCCCGCCCGATGGCGACACGCTGGCGCTGCCCCCCCGAAAGCGCCGACGGCTTGCGTTGCAGTAGTGGCTCGATCTGCAGGATTTCGGCGGCCCGCGCGATCCGCTTGGCGATCTCGTCCTTGGCGATGCCGGCGACGCGCAGCCCGAAGGACAGGTTCTTCTCAACCGTCATCTGCGGATAGAGCGCGTAGGACTGGAACACCATGCCGATGCCACGGTCCTTGGGTTCCTCCCAGGTGACGTTCTTGCCCTTGATGAAGATGCGGCCGTCCGAAACGTCGAGCAGGCCGGCGATGCAGTTGAGCAAGGTCGACTTGCCGCAGCCGGACGGCCCGAGCAGCACGATGAACTCGCCTTCGGCGACATCGATGTTGAGCGTCTCCAGCACCGACACCGCGCCGAAATTCAGCGACAGGTCCTGGATCGAGACACTGGGATTCCGGATTGAACCCATGGGATTTTCCATTCTTGTCATCATCATCCTTTCACCGCGCCGGCGGCGATGCCACGCACGAAGAGCTTGCCGGAAATGAAGTAGACGACGAGCGGTACAAGGCCGGTCAGGATGGTGGCGGCCATGTTGACGTTGTATTCCTTCACGCCTTGCACCGAGTTGACGATGTTGTTGAGCTGCACCGTCATCGGATAGGTGTCGGGGCGGGTGTAGACGACACCGAACAGGAAGTCGTTCCAGATGCCGGTCACCTGCAGGATGATAGCGACGACGAAGATCGGCAGCGACATCGGCAGCATGATACGGAAATAGATGCCCCAGAAGCCGGCGCCGTCGACGCGCGCCGCCCGGAACAGTTCCTCCGGCATGGAAGAAAAATAGTTGCGGAACAACAATGTCAGGATCGGCATGCCGAAGATGGAATGGACGATCACCAGGCCGCTTAGGCTGCCGTAGAGGCCGACTTCGCGCAGGATGATGACGATCGGATAGATCATCACCTGATAGGGGATGAAGGCGCCGACGATCAGGATCACGAAGAAAGTGTCGGCCCCCTTGAAGCGCCAGTTCGCAAGCGCGTATCCGTTCACGGAAGCGATCGCGATCGACAGGATGACCGACGGAACGGTGATGCGCACCGAATTCCAGAAGCCGCGCGAGAGCCCGTCGCAGTTGAGGCCGGTGCAGGCGCTGGACCAGGCCTTCACCCAAGGCTCAAAGGTGATCTCGAGCGGCGGTGAGAAGATGTTGCCGAGGCGGATCTCCGGCATGCCCTTGAGCGACGTCACCACCATCACATAGAGCGGCAGGAGATAGTACAGCGCCACCACGATGAGCGTGCCATAGAGGAAGATGTTGCGGCGCGAGAACACATGCCGCGGCTTCGGCCCTCGCGGCCCGGATGCCTCAAGCCCGATAGAGCCCGTGCCGGCAGGCAGGGAAGCGGCATGGTCAGACACGCTTCTTGCCTCCGAATTCGAGATAGGCCCACGGCACGATGACGACCACCACCGACAGCAGCATCATGGTCGAGGCGGCGAAGCCCTGGCCCAGGTTCTGGGCGAAGAACATGTAGTCATAGACATATTTGGCCGGCACTTCGGAGGCGATGCCGGGACCGCCGCTGGTCTGGGCGACAACCAGGTCATAGACCTTGACAATACCGGCAGCGATGATGACCAGCGCGGTGATGAAGACCGGGCGCATCATCGGGATGATGATGAAGAGATACGTCTTCAAGGTGGGTATCCCATCCACCCGCGCGGCCTTCCAGATATCCTCGTCGATGCCGCGCAGGCCTGCCAGCATCAGGCACATGATGAGCCCGGTGCCTTGCCAGAGCGCGGCGATCAATATGCCGTAGATGACGATGTCGGAATTGTAGAGCGGATCGAAGTTGAAGCTCTCCCAGCCGAGGCCGCGCACCACCCCCTGGATTCCGAACTCCGGATTGAGCAGCCATTGCCAGACAAGACCGGTGACGATGAACGAGAGCGCGAAGGGATAGAGGAAGATGGTGCGGAACGTGTCCTCGAAACGGATCTTCTGGTCGAGCAGCGCCGCCAGCAGGAAGCCGATTACGAGAGAGAACACCAGCGACAGCACGCCGTAGACCAGGAGGTTCTCAATGGAGACCAGCCAACGCGGCGTCGACCACAGCCGATAATACTGGTCGAGCCCGACGAAGTTCAGCCGCGGCAGCAGCTTCGAATTAGTGAAGGAATAGAGCACCGTCCACGCGCTGCCGCCGACGAAGATCACCAGTGCGGTGAGGACCATCGGAATAGAGGCAACCTTGGCGTTAAGGTTGCGGAAGAGTTGATTGGGGCGTTCGCTCTTGCTCATCTGCACAGCCGGGCTGGATCGGGTAAAGGCGGGAGGGTCAAGGCCGAAGGTTAGGGCCTTGACCCTGAGCTCCCGGCCCCGCGGCGGGCCGGGAGCGAGCGGTTCGTCGATCGTCAGTCCGCTGAGGCGACGATGTCGGCGAAGCGCTTTTGCGCCTCTTCCACGGTCATGTCCGGCTTGGCGAAGAACTCCGAGAAAAGGTCCTCCTTCTGCTTTTGGGTGTCCTGCGTCAGCAGCTGGTCGGTCCAGGGCATGACGCTGCCCTTGGCCAGGATGTCGAGCCCTTTCTTCATGCAGTCGTTCGCCGCCTGGAGGTCGATATCGCCGCGCACCGGCAGCGAACCCTTCTTGAGGTTGAAGGCGACCTGCGTCTTGGGGTCGAGCAGCGTTTCGGCCAGCGCTTCCTGCGCCTTGGACTTTTCAGCGTCTTGCAGCAGCGGGAAGTAGAAGGCGTCACCGCCGGTGGCGATGACCTCGTTCAGGCCAAGGCCGGGAAGACACGTATAGTCCTTGCCGGCGGTCTGGCCGGCTACCTGGAATTCGCCCTGCGCCCAGTCGCCCATGATCTGGCCGCCGGCCTTGCCGGCAATGACGAGATTTGTGGCCTGGTTCCAGTCCTGCACATTGGTGTTCTTCGCCATCTTGCGGGCATCGTCGGCGGCCTTGAACACCTTGGCGACCCCGGGCCCGGCAGCGAATTCCGCGTCCTTGTCGCGATAGACCTTCAAGAAAGTATCCGTGCCGCCGACCGCCGTAAGCAGCACGTCGAAGGTCCCGGAGGATTGCCAGGGCTGCCCGCCGACTGCGAGCGGTATGATGCCTGCTTTTTCCAGTGCAGGGGCGGCTGCGACATACTCGTTCCAATTCTTCGGCACCGGCACACCGGCCTTTTCGAAGGCAGCGTTCGACAGCCACAGCCACTGCCAGGAGTGAATATTGACCGGCACGCAATAGATCTTGCCGTCGAGGGTACAGCCGTCGAGCAGGCTCTTGGGCTGCACGATTTCCCTCCACTTGTCCCTGGTGGCGAGATCGGTCAAGTCGCGCATCAGACCGGCCTGCACCAATTCTTCCGCTTGCCGGCCGTGGTTGAACTGGGTGGCGCCCATCGGATCGCCGCCAGTGATACGGCTGATCATGATCGGCCGTGCCGTGCCGCCGGAACCGGCGATAGCGCCGTCGACCCAATGATTACCTGTCGCGTCGAACGCCTTGGCGAATTCGGCGACCGCCGCCGCTTCGCCGCCCGAAGTCCACCAATGGGTGACTTCCAGATCCGTCGCTGCCGCCGGGCCGGCGAATTGCAGCGCGGTTGTCACCGCCAACGCAGCGGTCATGACTTGGTATCGCATTTCGGCTCCTCCCAGAATCTGAAACGTTACAGATTTTCGATACGGCAATTGCGTTGGGCGTGCAACCCCCGAAATAGGAGCGGCCCGACATTTTTTCGAGCCGCGAACAAATCCGCAGGCCAATTGCCGGCCGTTGCGTCGCAGCAAGACAGGTTGCACTGCAAAAAATGATGCTGCACGCATGAAATTCGGCCAAATTCTGTTCCCGCTGGCAAGCCCTTGCCAACGTCCAACGACTTTGCCTCGAATGAAACGTCGCGCGTGCAGAGAACCTGCCCCGAACCGCTGCGCGATGGCAAGTGACAATCTGTAACGTTTCAGTGTATAGGATGTTCACCAGGCGGAGAGTCGCTGGCGAGCCGCAATCCGCCGATTGCCGGCCTGCACGGCAACTGCTATGCGCCTGACGGGCGGGGTGAATGGACAGACATCGAACGGAAAAGGACGACGAGGCGTCGGGACAGGGCCGGCCGACGCTGAAGACGCTTGCCTTCATGACCGGGCTGGGCGTCACCACCGTGTCGCGGGCGCTGAAGGACGCGCCCGAAATCGGCGCCGAGACCAGGCGGCGCGTCCAGCTCGTCGCCAAGCAGATCGGCTACCGCCCCAACCGTGCAGGCGTGCGCCTGCGGACCGGCAAGACCAACGTCATCAGTCTGGTGCTCAACACCGAGCACGAGATCATGAGCTTTGTCTCGGACATCATCTACGGCGTCTCGGAAGTCATCGCCGACACGCCCTATCACCTGATCGTCACGCCGTATTCACGCTCGCAGGATCCCCTGGACCCGATACGCTATCTGGTGGAAACCGGCTCTGCCGACGGCGTCATCATTTCGCGAACCCAGCCGAATGACCCCAGGGCCCGTTACCTGCTGGAGCGTGGCATCCCCTTTGCCACGCACGGCCGCACCGATATGGGGTTGATCCACCCCTATCATGATTTCGACAACTACGCGTTCGCGACCGAGGCTGTGCGCCACCTGGCCGGCATCGGCCGCCGCAGGCTGGCTCTGCTGGCACCACCAGTCGAGCTGACCTATCACCGCCATGCGCTGAACGGCTTTACCGATGCGCTGAGCGAGGTCGGCGCCAGCGAGATCCCGTTCAACACCGTTTCGATCGACCACTCGATCGAGCAGATCAGGATGAGGACCGCGCAGCTAATGCGTCGCGACGTCAGGCCGGATGGCTTCGTCAGCAGCGCCGCCGCCGCGACACTCGCCATCGTCGCCGGCATCGAGGACGCCGGCCTCAAGCTCGGCCGGGACGTCGACGTGGTGTCCAAGCAGTCGTCGGACCTGCTGCATCTGTTCCGCAGGGAATTGCTGGTCGTCAACGAGGACTTCCGGCTGGCCGGCGCCGAGCTGGCCCGTTCCGTGCTGGGCTGGATCGGCGGCGCCGCACCTGGCTCACTGCAGAGCCTGAGCGTGCCGACCGAAGTCCTGGCCTATCGCCGTCCCGACTAGAGCGGGATACGTTCAAATTGAACTGGGCATCCGGCTCCATCTATTTGCCTTAGCCGCATTTCTGCGACGCCAGTGATTCCACTTGCCTGCAAAAAACACGCTGCTGACTGGCAGCCTTGGGGCCGAAAGCGCCTGTCTGCTTTTTGGCGTCGAAACGCGGATAGCGGTCACTCCGACGGGACCACCGTTCGGATGGCACACGCACCGGATTGCAAATCAGCTGCAACATCAATGATTTCAACAGAGGCTGCGGCCATCGACGATCAGCCTCGCCAGATAGCCCTCCAGGATCTCGACCACGGTCGCTGGATCGCAGATGCAATCCACGTCGGCCACGAAGGCCGGCTCATGCGAGACCGGCATACCTTCGCCCGTCCGGCCCGCTGTGGTCCTCGTCTCGCCCTCCATGAAAGTACGAACATAATTTAATCCTTGCTTTGCGACTACCAAACGGCTATTGTCGTACGAACGTAATTCAAAACTTCAGGAGCTCATGATGACAACAACTCCGCAGGTTGCGCTCGTAACAGGCGCCACCTCAGGCATCGGCAAGGCCACAGCGATCGCCTTGGCCGCCGCAGGTTTCCAGGTGATCGGAACCGGCCGCAACACCGCGCAACTCACCGCGCCCGCCGGGGTGACCTACCTCGACCTCGACGTGACCAGCGACGAATCGGTCGCCTCAGCGGTCAAGCAGGTGATCGATCGGCTCGGCCACATCGACGTCCTGGTCAACAACGCCGGCGTTGGCACAACCGGCGCAGCCGAGGAGTTCTCGATTACCCAGACGCAGGACATCTTCGACATTAACGTCTACGGCATCATGCGGACGACCAAGGCGGTCCTGCCGCACATGCGCGTCCAAGGCCGCGGACGCATCATCAATGTCTCCTCCCTCAGCGGATTCGTCCCCAGCCCGTTCATGGCCCTCTACGTCTCGACCAAGCACGCGGTCGAAGGCTACTCCCAATCGCTGGACCACGAGGTTCGCGATTACGGCGTCCGGGTCCTGCTCGTCGAGCCCGGCCCGATCAACACTCCGTTCGCAGGCCACAGCGTGGAGGCCGACACCCCCATGCCGCTCTACGCGGCGGGACGGCGCAACTACGACGAGCTGCTGGAGAAGAACCTCAGCAGCGGCGACGACCCCGCCGTCGTCGCCAAGGTGATCGTCGCGGCGGCCACCGACCGGAACCCAAAACTACGGCGCACGGCCGGTACGACCGCCCGGATCATCAACGCGGTGCACCGCGTCGCCCCGGCCCGGATCTTCGACCGCGTCATCCGCAGATTCAACCGGATGCCGAGCTGATCGCTGCTTAGATCCACTGACAACTGACCAGGACATAGCGGTATCCGGAGCGCGAAACCCGGTTGAGATGGAGGAACGCATGGTGCGTTACACGAAAGAACACAAGCAGGAGACAAGGCAGCGGATCATTGCGACGGCCGGTCGACGGCTCAAGCGGGACGGTATCGACGGCTCCGGAGTCGCGACGCTGATGAAGGACGCGGACCTGACCAACGGCGCCTTCTACGCCCACTTCGAATCCAAGGACAGCCTCGTCGCGGAGGCGGTCACCGACCAACTGCACACACTGCACGCGAACATCGTCGAGCTGGCGGAGCCCGGCCTGGCCGGCCTCGAACAGATCGTGCGCTGGTACCTGTCGGCCCACCACCGGGACAACCCCGGCGACGGCTGCCCCAACGCCGCCCTGCTCGACGAGATCGGGCGCAGCGCGGACGCAATCAGGCAGGCGTACACCGACGGCGTGCTGGTCGTCATCGACGGCCTCGCTGCCCGCATGGCACCCGAAGATCCGCCCTCGGCCCGCGTGAAGGCGCTCAGCCTCCTCGGCCTGATGGCCGGGACGCTACAACTCTGCCGCGCCCTGACCGACCGACAACTCTCCGACGACCTCCTCGAGCAGGGCCTCCGCAACGCCCTGGCCCTGGTGGACGCCGAGCTCCGACCATGACCCTCATTTCTGTGACAAGCCCCGGCACACCCGGCGACGTCGCCCTCCATCAGACAGGAACCACGATGACCGAGCAACCCTTCAACCCACAACTGCGAGCCGCGCGGTTCCTTCCCCGCACCATCATCACCGCCGGAACGCTTCCCGCGCTCCGTGTCCTCACCAAGCTCACCGGGATCACCCGGCGGCCGGACGCGCAGGTCGTATCCGTGGACGCCAACGTGTCGGTACACGTCTTTCGCCCGGCTTCGGCCCGGCCTCGGACTCCTGCACTGTTGTGGATCCACGGCGGCGGAATGGTGCTCGGCGACGCGGCGCAGGACAGCGCCTTCTGCCGCCTGATCGCCGATCAGCTCAACATCGTCGTCGTCTCGGTGGAGTACCGGCTCGCGCCCGAGCACCCGTTCCCGGCGCCGCTGGAAGACTGCTACACCGCGCTGCAATGGCTCGCCGGCCAACCCGACATCGACCCCGCACGCATCGCCATCGGCGGCGCCAGCGCCGGCGGCGGTCTGGCCGCCGCGTTGGCGCTGCTGGCGAAGGAACGCGGCGAGATCCGTCCGGTCCTGCAACTGCTGTCCTACCCAATGCTGGATGACCGGACCACCACCCGCATCGACATCGACCCGCGGCGGCTCCGCCTCTGGAGCCCGGCCAGCAACCGGTTCGGCTGGCGCTCCTACCTCGGCCCAGCCACCGCGGACGGCAACGTGCCCCCGCTAGCCGCGCCGGCCCGCTATGACGACCTCTCCGGCCTGCCGCCCGCATGGATCGGCGTCGGCACCAACGACCTGTTCCACGACGAGGACGTCACCTACGCCCGGCGACTGCAGCAGGCCGGCGTCGCCAGCACCCTGCACGTAGTGCCCGGCGCCTACCACAACTTCGACGCCATCGAAGCGAAAGCCGCCATCTCCCAGGCCTTCGTCAAGGCCCAGACGACGGCACTGGACGAAGCACTCAACAGCGGCTGAACGGAACTCCGATGACCGCGCCCAAGGCCGGCCATGCCTGCACCACGCCGCATGTCGGCAGGTCACCGGCAGCTTTCACGGCAGCCTCAAGGCGACCCAACCGGCCGAAATGTAGCGCAGTCCCGACGTCCAGATGGCGAACCGCCGGACCGGCCCGAGAACACCCAACGGCGCGCTTGAGATCACCCGCGCGCGGCTCTACTAGTCCGAAAACCTCACGCTCACGCCGCGCTGCCGAAAATAGGCCTGCATCAACTTGCGCCCCGAGCGGTTGTTCTGCGCCAACTTGGTCGGATCGAACACCGCCTGTTTTATCCCTTCTCGTGTCAGCGCCGCTTTAAGCGTCGCGATATGTGCGTCGATGTCGGCATTGTCCGCCCGGAGGGAGGCATAGATACTTTCGGTCGCCTGGGCCACGGTCGGTTCGCTCACAGGTGTCGTCCTTTGGTTGGTTGAGCGGCGGCTTACCACAGATTCGCGGCTCCGCCGATACCGATGAGACGGTCAATCGTCTCTACCGGCATAGCAGGTTCCTGGCGCGACCCGACACCCAGTTGGTCGCTGGAGATGTCTGCTTTCTGGCAACCGCAAAATTGGACTCTAGGTCCAAGTCGCGGCGCTAACCCGCTGCTCCGCTGCCCCACGGGCCATGGAACGCGCCCGGCCCGTCGATGCGCTCGAAGCCATGCGCGCCGAAGAAATCGCGTTGCGCCTGGATCAGGTTCGAGGTGCCGCGGCCCTGGCGGTAGCTGTCGAAATAGGCCAGCGCCGACGACAGCGCCGGCACCGGCGAGCCAGCCTCCGACGCTCTTGCCACGATGCGCCGCAGCGACGGATGCGCCTCCTGCATCATCGCAATGAAGGCCGGCGCCATCAACAGATTGGTCGAAGCGCCACCGGCGCCAAGGGCTTCTGCCATCGTGTCCAGCATTTGCGAACGGATGATGCAGCCGGCCCGCCAGATCTTGGCGATGGTCGGCATTGGCAGGTTCCAGTTGAACTCCTTCGAGGCGCCGCTCATCACCGCGAAGCCCTGCGCGTAGGCCGCGATCTTGCCGGCGAACAGCGCCAGTTCGAGATCCCCGAGAAGAGCAGCCTTGTCGCCGGCAATCTTGGTCACGCCGCCATTGCCATAGGCCTTTTCGGCGGCCAGGCGCTCGTCCTTGATCGACGACAAGACGCGCGCCGCCACCGCCGCCTCGATCGCCGTGGCCGGAATGCCGAGCTGTTGCGCCTCGATGACCGACCATTTTCCGGTGCCCTTCTGGCCGGCGCGGTCGAGGATGATGTCGACCATCGGCTTGCCGGTCTTCGGATCGTCGGCGGCCAGCACCTTGGCGGTGATCTCGATCAGATAGGAGTTGAGCCGGCCCTTGTTCCAGCCGGCAAACACCTGTGCGATCTCCTTCGGCCCCATGCCCAAGCCGTCGCGCAAAATGCCGTAGATCTCGGCGATCATTTGCATGTCGGCATATTCGATGCCGTTGTGGATGGTCTTGACGAAATGCCCGGCGCCATCGGTGCCAAGCCATGCAGCGCAGGGCTCGTCCCTGAACTTGGCCGAAATGGCGGTCAGCACCTTTTCGACGCGCTTCCAGGACTCTTCCGTGCCGCCGACCATGATCGACGGTCCATGGCGCGCGCCCTCTTCGCCGCCGGACACGCCCATGCCGATGAAGGTGAGACCCGAATCGGAAAGCTCGGAGAAGCGTCGCATCGTGTCACGGAAATTGGCGTTTCCGGCATCGATGACGATGTCGTTGGCCGACAGCACGCCGCGCAGCGCCGCGATCTGCTCGTCGACCGGCTTGCCGGCCAGCACCATGATGATGATCGGACGCGGCGGCCGGATGGCGGCGGCGAGCTCCTCCAGGCTGTAGCAGGGCACGACCATGTTCTTCAGCGCGCCGGCATTCTCGACAAAGGCGTCGGTGCGCGCGGCGGTGCGGTTGAAGACGGCTATGCGGTGCCCCTTCTCGGCGATGTTGAGCGCCAGGTTGGAGCCCATCGTGCCAAGGCCGATCAGGCCGATTTCGGCTTTTTCCATCGTTTCTTCCCTGCTTTCGGATCTTTGTTGAGGCCGCGATTTGTAGCGATGCCCGTTCTTCTTGGGATGCCATTCTTGTCGAAAATGAATGACGGGCCTTCAAGCCTGCGTCAACCGCCTCGCCGAAATGTGTTGCGCAGACTGCCGGCTGGTCCTCATCGCCCGATATCGATCGAGGCCTCTAGCTTCACGATCTCGAAATCCGAGACGAGAATATCGAGCCGCGCCGTCCATCGGCCGGGGACCGGGACGACGAGATCGTCGACACGCCAGGTGCCACCGCCGCGCTTTGTCGCCGCGCGTTTGATCGGCTCGATGCCGGCATCGGGTTTTGACAGCACCAACGTCACTTGCTCAGCATCGAGCGGACCGAAATCGCCGGTCATGATGACGATAGACGCAGCAACCGGCCCAACTTGGCCGGGCGTGATGCTGAGGTCGGCCATCGCCTTCGGTGTGTGGATATGGATCGATGCCGGCTGCGCAGCTGCGATCGCCAGGGCGCGTGGCGGCGGCGTGAAGCGCCAGCCGGCGGCAACGCCGAAGATCGCCAGAATGATCAGCATTTCAACGCCGATGGAGCGGACCAGCCTCCTCTGCACTTCCGTCTCCCCCGCTTCGGCCGGAGCGGTCAGCTTCCAGCGGTTGGTCGCGGCGAGCGTGAACAGGAAGAACAGCAGCGCCAGCTTGACCAGCAGCAACTGGCCATAGGCGGTCTCAAGCAAAGCCGCGGGCGCCTGCACCTGGATGATGGCCAGCACGATGCCGGTGGCAGCAAGCATGGCCACGACAGGCAGGATCGCTTGGGAAAACCGGCGCAGGAAAGGCGTGGCCTCGACCGGCTTCCGCCTCATGGCGAGACCGAGCGGCGTCAGCGCCCCGGCCCAGAAGGCAATGCCGGCACCGTGCAGAAACACCATCGGCCTTGTCAGCCATTGCGGTTCGGCGGCACTTGCGTGCCCACTGGCGGCGAGAGCGGCACCGACACCGGCCAAGCCGGCAAGGGCAGACAGTTTTGCACCGCCGCGCGGCCCGACCAGCGACAGCAGGCCAAGCCCGAGCGCCACCAGCGCGACCAGCACCGTCCAGCCGAAGCTGGTGCCGAGCCCGGCCTGCCAGACGCCCGGCTGCGCCAGCCGGGCGAGCGGTGCGCCGAGCGCGTCCAGTCCCTGCAAGCCGACCGACAAGGGTGCCGCGACAAGGCCGCACAGGATTGCGGCGATGACGAAGCGCTGGCCGGAACGCCCGCCCTTCGCCAGCCAGGCGATGGCAAAGGCGCCGCCGACGCCGAGAAAGAGGCCGACATAGAGAAAGACCTTGCCGATCCAGATCGCCGACCCCAGACCCCGGTCGACAGCTTCGGAGACGGCCGGCGCAGCACTCGGCGCGCCAATGGAAAACAGCACCGAGCCGCCGACCGGATGGCCATCGGCGGAAATCACCCGCCAGCTCAGCACATGCGTGCCGGATCCAAGCGTCTGCGGATTGTCGATCTCGACCGTCTGGCCATTGAGCCGAAAGGATGTCAGCGGAACCGGCGTCCCGTCAGGCCGCACCAGGGTCAGCACCAGCGGCGAGACCGGCTCGCTGAAAGTCAGCGAGAACTGCGCTGGGCTCTGTGCCAGCACGGTGCCGTCGGCCGGGTCAGCTGTGACCAGCGCTGCGTGGGCAAAAGCCTGATTTGGCGCGATAATGACGGCGAGCAGCACGATCGCGGCCAGCAGGCCAATGGCAAGCCAACCGGCGCGCTTGCCGAACCTGCAGGTCGTCCACCGAAAAGATGCCAGGCTCATGTCAATGTCACAAAGGCGGCGGCGCGCTCTTTCGAACAAAGCGCGCCGCCAAAAAATCATTTCTTCGGCGAAAGCTTGAGGCCGGGCGCCGGATATTCCAGCGCATCCTCATCCTGGCCGGCCGCCGGAATCTCGATCCAGCGTTCGGCAACGCCGTCGCATTCCTGCACCACCGGGAAGTAGAGCGTTTGGCCGGCCGGCAGGTCCGCCGCCAATGTCCCGCGGAAGACGAATTCGTCGTAGAATTCGTCCGGCAGGCTGCCGCCGCTCCAGTCGACTTCCTTGACGCCGTTGCTCACCTCTTGACCATGGAGCTGATAGGATTTCTCGTATCTGCCTTTCTTGACCTGCAGCGTCCAGCCCGGCTTCGGCATCGGCTTCACCGAAATCACCCCTTCCGGGATCTGCACGCGCACGGCGGTCGTCGCCTTGCCGTCGCAGCCGTGTGGCACGCGCAGGACGGCCTTGTAGGTCGAACCGACCGCCGCTTCCTGCGTTTCGAGTGTGACGTGGGCAAAGGCCGCGCTTGTCCCCAAGACGAGAAACGCGCCGGCCGACAAAAGATACCTGTTCATGATGGTTCCCTCAAATTTCGAATTGTCCGGATCTGGCCGGGTCAGTTGGCGTGATTGTCCATACCCCCCGTTTCACCGATGCCTTCCACAGCGAAGTCGACGGTGACGGCGCCGGCCTTCTCGAAGGTCAGCGTGGCTGGAAAAGTCTCGCCTTGCTTTGGTTGCCGTTTCAGCCCGACGAACATCAGATGATAGCCGCCGGGTGCCAGCGCGACTTTACCGCCGGCTGGAATTTCAAGGCCGCCGGTGACCGGCCGCATGGTCATGACGCCATCGCTCACGCCCATTTCATGCAGTTCGGCCTTGGCCGAAATTTCCGAGGAAATCGACAGCAGCCGGTCCGGCGAACTGCCGGTGTTGGTGACGGTGAAATAGCCGCCAGCCACTTTGGCGCCGGGCGGTGTGGCGCGCGACCAGGGATGCCCGATCTCGAGGTCCCCAACCCTGAACTCATGCGCGAAAACGGCCTGGGCGCTGACGAACAGGAGGGCGAGGACGAACACGGTGATGCCGAGCCGCTCCTCGAAGCTGTGCAGGAAGAGGCTGTTGCGGCCGAACCGCGCGCGGAAAGAATGAGACATGATAGCTCCAAGAACTGAGAAATCGCGCCGTCGGCCGGTCGCGAACAGTTTCGATGTTGAATGAATGCGCTTGCGAAGGCTTTCGCAAGGCGATCTGGAACGGATCAGGCCGACGCCGGCGGCGCGCGCGGATTCGACGGCGAGCGGTCGCGGCTGAAATCGAGGTGCCGGAACGCCGGCAGCACAAACGCGACGGTTTCGACGGGAAAATTGCCGGGCACCATCCCGGCAGCGGGCGGCGGCACGTAAGTAGCCGAGGCCACACCGCAGCCAAGCATGCAGCAGGCCGGCATGTGCTGCTGGTGCGGATCGCCGCCCGGAAGCTGGGCGGCGCCCTCCTGAGTGCAGATGACATTGCCGAAAGCGTCGAGTTGCGAAGCATCCGGTCCGGTGCCGAAGGCGAATGCGCCGACTACCGACTGGAGCACGAGCAAATAGGCCGCGGCGAACGCGGCCGGCATGCTCCATCGTCTCCGCCGGATATTCAAAGACCTGCCTCTCCACGCAGCAACGGCCAGATATCTAGCACGGGCTCAGCAGGTGGAAAATCGCCAAATCATTGCTGCGGCAACGCGGCGCTTTAAGCCCGGTGCGGCTGCTGGCCTTCCGGTATCGATGTCAGCAGCGTATTGCGCGCCGACTTCAGATGCTTGCGGCAGGCGGCGTCGACCTTGCCGAGATCGCGCGATTTGAGCGCCGCGATATAGGCCAGATGCTCCGTGACGGCCACCTCGTTGCGCTCGCGCTCCTGCGCCTTGTTCCATTGGTAGTGGTAGTGGAAAATCATGGCGATGACGTCGTAGAAATCGACGATGAAGCGGTTGTGCGATGCGCGGTGGATCAGCCGGTGAAAGCGCTCGTCGAGCTCCGAGAATTCATTGAAACGCGTGGCGATCTCGCGTGCCAGCAGGCGATGCTCGTCTTCCAGGAGGTCGAGGTCGGCCCAGACCGGACTGTCTTCGGGCAGGGCGGCAAAGGCGGCGGCCGAGCGCAGTTCGAACATCTCGCGGATTTCGGTCAATTCCAGCGCGAAAGCGCGGGTAAAACCTTTCAGCACCCAATGGCTGTTGCGGCGTTTCTCGATCAGCCCGAAGCGGGAAAAGCGGATCAGGAACTCGCGCACGCTGGTGGTGCCGACGCCGATCTCGCGCGCCAGCTCGAGCTCGTTGATCTGCATGCCGGGCTCGGCGCCGCCGGCAAGCAGCCGCCGCATGAAAGAGCGCTCGATGATCTGCGACAGCGTGTCGGTCTCTTCCTCGGGGAAAAAATCGTCCGGTCGCGGCACGCGCAAAACGGTCTTGCTACGCTTGTTCCAGGCGATCAGCCCCGTCTCTTCCATGCGCGCAAGGATGGTGCGGATCGTCGTGCGGCTGACGCCGAGCAGCGTGCCCAGTTCGGGCTCCGACGGCAGACTTTTCGTTTCATCGAGCAGCCGCAGACCGCGATTGTAGGCGTCCTTGTAGACGTTGTTGCTCTTTGACATCCCCTGCCTCATTGCGCCAGCGCTTGCGGCGGCCGGCTTGAAGCGCAATATGGACAACGTTGCTAGCGCAGGCCCCCAAGAAGCGGAATCGCTTTTCGGACGTCAGCCCAGGTTCCAGTGTCCGGCCCTTCTGCACATCCATTAAGAACGCACGACGCTTTCGCGAAAAAACAATTGACGCAAAACTGTTTTTTCACGATAAAAGACATTATCTTTTAACAGGCGCGTGTCAATCCGCTCGCACATCCCAGGAACACCCAGGAAACTGCCCGTGAACGCCGCAAACAGCATTCTTCTGTCTCCCGCTGACAATGTCGCGGTCGCCAATGGCCGCATTGAGATCGGCGCGGTGCTGCCGGGCGGCGCCGTTGCCACAGCGTTGATCGAACCCGGGCACAAGGTTGCGATCAAGCCGATCGCCGCTGGCGAGGCCGTGGTCAAATACGCTCAGGCGATCGGCCGCGCCACTGAAGCCATCGCGCCCGGCGAGCATGTTCATTCGCACAATCTGGTCTTCGAGTCCGGGCGTTTGCCGGTGGTGCCGCCGAGCGAAGCCGTGCACGCGACCGAGGCCGATCGCACCCGCACCTTCATGGGCTATCGTCGCGCCGACGGCCGTGCCGGCACGCGCAACTTCATCGGCATTCTCGCCAGCGTCAATTGCTCGGCCACCGTTTGCCACGCCATCGCCGATGAGGCGAACCGCACACTGCTGCCCAGATATCCGGGGATCGACGGCTTTGTTCCTATCGTTCACGGCCAGGGCTGCGGCATGAGCGCCACCGGCGACGGCATGATGGTGCTGCACCGCACGCTTGCCGGCTATGCCCGCCATCCGAATTTCGGCGGCGTGCTGATGGTCGGGCTCGGCTGCGAGGTCAATCAGCTCACCCTCTATGGCCAGAAGGGTGTCGCCGCCGGAAAACGCCATTTCAACATCCAGGAAGCCGGTGGCTCGCGCAAATCTGTCGAGAAGGCGATGCTGGTGCTGGCCGAGATCGCCGAGGAGGTCGGCAAACTTGAGCGTGAGCCGATCCCGGTCAGCGAGATCGTCGTCGGCCTGCAATGCGGCGGCTCGGACGGCATGTCCGGCATCACCGCCAATCCGGCGCTGGGCGCCGCGGTCGACATCCTGGCGGGCGTCGGCGGCATCGGCATCCTCTCCGAGACCACGGAAATCTACGGCGCCGAGCATCTGCTCGCCTATCGCGCGGCGACCCCGGAGATCGCAGCCAAGCTGGACGGCTATGTGAAGTGGTGGGAAGACCATGTCGCCAAGCATGGCGCCTCCATCGACAACAATCCCTCGCCCGGCAACAAGCGCGGCGGCCTGACCACCATTTTGGAGAAGTCGCTCGGCGCGGTCGCCAAGGGCGGCCAGACGCCGCTCAACGGCGTCTTCGGCTATGCCGAGAAGGTCACCGGGCACGGGCTGGTGTTCATGGACACGCCCGGCTACGACCCGGTTTCGGCCACCGGCCAGGTGGCGGGCGGCGCCAACGTCATCGTCTTCACCACCGGCCGCGGTTCCTGCTTCGGCTGCCGGCCGACGCCATCGATCAAGGTCGCCACCAATTCGACCATGTATCATCAGATGGAAGAGGACATGGACGTGAATTGCGGCGTCATCGCCTCGGGCGAAAAGACCATTGCCGGCATGGGCCGCGAGATCTTCGAACTGATCGTCGAGACGGCTTCCGGCCGCAAGACCAAGAGCGAGGAGTTCGGCTACGGCGACAATGAGTTCGTGCCCTGGCACCTCGGGGCGACCCTCTAGACCAGCCACTAACTGACTTACGACATAGACGGGCCAGGCAAATGGCCGGTGGGAGGCTTTGCATGAAGAAACGCCGTGTCGGCAGCACCGCGCTGGAAATAACCGAGGTCAGCTTCGGCGGCGCGGCGGTCGGCGGCCTCTACCGAGCTTGCCCGCGCGAGGCGGCGATGCAGACGCTGCAGGTCGCCTGGGATACCGGCTTGCGCTATTTCGATACGGCGCCTTTCTATGGCTTCGGCCTCTCGGAACGCCGCTTCGGCGATTTTCTGCGCGACAAGCCGCGGGACTCCTACGTGCTGTCGACCAAGGTTGGGCGCCTGTTCCGGCCGGTGCCGGAAGACCAGGTTCCGGACCATTCCTATGTCGATCCGCTGCCCTTTGCGCTCGACTACGACTATTCCTACGACGGCATCATGCGCTCGGTCGAGTTCAGCTATGCGCGGCTTGGCCTCAATCGAATCGACATCCTGTTCGTCCACGACATCGGCGTCTACACGCATGGCGTCGAGAAAACGAAGCTGCATTTCCGCCAGTTGATGGATGGCGGGCTGAAGGCGCTGGAAGAGCTGAAGTCGTCCAAGGTCATTTCCGCCTACGGCCTTGGCGTCAACGAGGTGCAGATCTGTCTCGATGTGCTGCGCCAGGCGCCGCTCGACTGCATCCTGCTTGCCAGCCGCTATTCGCTGCTCGACCGCACCGCCGAAGCCGAATTGCTGCCGCTTTGCCGGCAACGGCAAACCTCGCTGATCATCGGTGGCGTCTTCAATTCCGGCATCTTGGCGACCGGCCCGGTGCCGGGTGCGCATTTCGACTACCTGCCGGCCACCCAGAACATTCTCGACCGCGTCGGCGCCATGGAAAAAATCGCCGCCGAGGGCGGCTATCCGCTTGCCGCGGCGGCGTTCCAGTTTCCGCTGCATGAGCCTGTGGTAGCTTCTGTGCTGACGGGCACCGCCAAACCGGCCAATCTGGCGCGAAATCTCCAACTGCTCGACATCCCGGTGCCCGAAACAGAGTTCGCCAAATATGATCCCTACACAGTCGTACAGAAACTTGGCTGATGCGCTGCGGCCTTCGCCATTCGCCGGTTAAACGGCGGACGGTGCGATCAGGAGGCGTCACAATCGTACGCCTCAAAAAAGAATGAATATTCCATATTGACTGGTTGGTGGAATTAATATTCCATACCTTTCGAAGAGGATCTGTAGGGTTGGAAATGAGGATCGGCAAGGAGGGCCCTTCCGGTCTAGCCATCTGGAGACCGATACGAAACACCGCTTGCGCCGGCCCATCCTATGCACTATCAAAATGCGGTAAATGTTTTTTATTGATAAAGTTCCGTTTGGGCAGCGCCTATCCAAACCGAGCTTCCGCAACGTTCACCGGGCGACTTAGGGAGGAAACCTAATGAAATTCGTGACCAGCATTCTCAACCGCCGCGCATTCGTGGCGCTCGCTGCCGCCTCGATGCTTGCCGGCGTGATGCATTCGGCGCCGGCTTCGGCGGCGGACGTGACCATTCCGATCATCGTCAAGGACACCACCTCTTTCTACTGGCAGATCGTTCTGGCCGGCGCCCGCAAGGCCGGCAAGGACCTCGGCGTCAACGTGCCGGAACTCGGTGCCCAGGCGGAGACCGATGTCAACGGCCAGATCTCGATCCTTGAAAACGCCGTCGCCGGCAACCCGGCCGCCGTCGTCATCGCACCGACCGAAGCCAAGGCGCTCGGCAAGCCGATCGATGAGGCTGCCAGCAAGGTCAAAATCATCGGCATCGACTCCGGCGCCGATTCCAAGGCCTTCACCTCGTTCCTGACCACCGACAACATCCAGGGCGGCCGCGTCGCCGCCGACGGCCTGGCGGCAGCCATCGGCGAGGCCAATGGCGGCAAAGTCGAGGGCGACGTCGCCCTGATCACCGCGCTTCCGGGTGCCGGGTCGCTCGAACAGCGCGCCCAGGGCTTCAAGGAGCAGCTTGCCGCCAAATATCCGGGCCTCAAGCTCGTCGCCGACAAATATGCCGACGGCCAGGCCACGACCGGCCTCAACATCGCGACCGACCTGATCACCGCCAATCCGAACCTCAAGGGCATCTTCGCCTCCAACCTGATCATGGCGCAGGGCGTCGGTCAGGCGATCGCCGAGAACAGCCTGGCCGGCAAGGTCGGGCTCGTCGGCTTCGACAGCGACGAGAAGCTGATCAAGTTCCTCAACGACGGCGTCATTTCGGCTCTCGTCGTCCAGGATCCGTACCGGATGGGCTATGACGGCATCAAGACGGCGCTCGCCGCCTCGAAGGGCGAGAAGGTCGAGGCCAATGTCGACACCGGCGCCAACCTGGTCACCAAGGCCAATATGAAGGATCCGAAGATCGACGCGCTGCTCAATCCGAAACTCGACTGAGCATCGGCGTAGGTGCATTGTTTCCGGGGCCTTTCTGCCCCGGAAACACTCCAACCAAGTGCCAATCGTGAGGCCAATCTGGGAGGATTGTCATGACGTCGACGGCGCAGGAACTGCATCCGGCCCTAACGCTGGAGCCGGGCAGGACGATCCTCGAACTCAAGGGACTGGAAAAGCGATATCCTGGCACGCACGCGCTGAAGCCGGTTAACCTCGCCTTCAAGGCCAGCGAAATCCACGCCATTGTCGGCGAGAACGGTGCCGGCAAATCCACCCTGATCAAGCTGCTGACCGGTGTCATGCCGCGCACCTCCGGCGACGTCATCTGGGAGGGCAAGCCGGCAGCGCTGGCGACGCCGCATGAGGCGATGGCGCTCGGCATCAATGCCGTGCATCAGGAGGTCGTTCTGTGCCGCCATCTCACTGTCGCGGCCAACATGTTCCTTGGCGAGGAGGATTCCCGCTTCGGCATCCTGCAGCAGCGGGCCATGGTCAGGGAAGCGCAGAAGATCATCGACGATCTCGGCTTCGATCTGCCGGCGCATGTCGTGCTGGGTGACCTGACCATAGGCCAGCAGCAGCTGATCGCCGCCGCCCGCGCCACCGTGCGCGGCACCAAGTTCCTGATCTTCGACGAACCGACTGCCTATCTCACCCGGAAGGAAGCCGATCAGCTGTTCACGCTGATCCGCCGGCTAAAGGGCGAAGGCGTCACCATCATCTACATCAGCCACCGCATGGAAGAGGTGTTCGAGCTCGCCGACCGCGTCTCGGTGCTGCGCGACGGCACGCTTGTCGGCACCAGGAACATCGCCGAGACCAACGACGCCGAGCTGGTCAAGATGATGATCAACCGCTCGATCGAGCAAGTCTATCACAAGGAGCATTTTACCCCGGGCGCGACGCTCCTCGAAGCCAGGAATCTCTCCGGCAAGGGCTTCGAAAATGTCTCGATGACGGTCCGGGCCGGCGAAATCGTCGGGCTCTACGGCCTGATCGGTGCCGGGCGCAGCGAGTTCGTCACCACGCTCTACGGCCGTCATCGCAAGTCGGCCGGCCAGATCCTCTGGGAGGGCAAGGAGGTTCAGGTCAACTCCGAGCATGACGCTATCAGGCTTGGCATGGCGCTGGCGCCGGAAAGCCGCCGTGACCAGGGCCTCTGCCTCAACCTGCCGGTCGGCCTCAATCTCAATCTGCCGATCTACAAGCGCATCTCCAGCAATCTGCTGATCTCCAGCGCACAGGAGAAGACCGAGGCGGATCGCCAGATCGCCAATCTCAGGATCAAGACGCCGACGCGCAACGCGCTCGCCTCCAGCCTGTCCGGCGGCAACCAGCAGAAGATCGTCATCGGCAGATGGCTGGCGCACGGCGCCAAGCTGTTCATCTTCGACGAGCCGACAGTTGGCGTCGATGTCGGCACCAAGGCGGAGATCTACCGTCTGTTCGGCGAACTGTTGTCCAAGGGCGCCGGCATCATCCTGATCTCGTCCTATCTGCCCGAGGTCTATGAACTGGCCGACACGCTGCATGTATTCCGGCGCGGCAAGCTGGTGGCCACGCATGGTTTCCGCACCGCCAATCATGAGGACATTCTCAACCAGGCGCTCGCCGAGAAACAAGAAAAACCGGGAGGACAGATATGAGCACCGAGGCGATCCCGGCCGAAAGGCCGAAACGCAACTACAACGCGCTGTTCGGGCTGACGCTGCTGGCGCTGCTGGTTCTTTTGTGGATCATCCTGTCGGTGGCGACGCCGAGCTTCGCCTCCGCCAACAATATCTCGAACCTGCTGCGGCAGGGCTCGATGATAGCCATCCTGGCGGTCGGCCAGACCTTCGTCATCATCACCGGAGGCATCGACCTTTCCGTCGGCGCCGTGGTCGGCTTCGCCACCGTCATCGTAGCGATGCTGATCAACGCCGGGGTGCCGGTCTTCCTCGCCATCCTGGTCACCTTGCTGGTCGGTGTCGCCATCGGCATGTTCCACGGCTTCGGCATCGTCAGGATGGGCCTGCCGCCCTTCATCATCACGCTGGCGACGCTGACATCCTTGCGCGGCATCGGCCTCTTGATGACCAACGGCAACTCGATCTCGATCAACAACGACGCCTTCCAGTTGTTTTCGCGCAGCTCGTTTCTCGGCGTCCCCAATCTGTTCTGGATGGTGATCCTGGTCGGCATCCCGGCCTATATCTTCCTGCATCACAGCCGCTGGGGCCGGTATCTGTTCTCGGTCGGCTCCAACGCCGAGGCCTCGCGTCTGTCCGGCGTCAATGTCCAGCGCACCATCTACATGGCCTATACGCTCTCAGGCCTCTGCGCGGCTTTCGTCGGCGTGCTGCTCGCGTCGCGCATCGGCATCGGCAATCCGACGCAGGCCGAGGGCTGGGAATTGCAGGCGATCGCCTCGTCGGTGATCGGCGGCACTTCGCTGTTCGGCGCCGTCGGATCGGTGCATGGACCGCTGCTCGGCGCCTTCATCCTAGCCACCATCAACAACGGCGCCAATCTGCTCAACGTCAACGCCTTCTGGCAACGCATCATCACCGGGGTGCTGATCATCGTCATCGTCTATTTCGACGGCCTGCGCCGCCGCGGCAAGTAGACCATATTAACAACCGCCGGCCCGGCTCTAGCGGGGACGGCGGTTCCATGAACAGACTGGATTGAAGCATGAAAGCCGTCGTCTGCCGGTCGCCCGGCGAGCTTGTTCTGGAAGACCGTCCGGCGCCGAGCACGCCACCGCCGGGCTGGGCGCTGGTCGCGGTCAGTCATGTCGGCATCTGCGGCACCGACTATCACATCTTCGAGGGCAAGCATCCGTTCCTGGCCTACCCGCGCATCATGGGCCACGAGGTTTCCGGCACTATGATCGAGGCCGGCGACGGCGTCGATCTGGCCGTCGGCGAGCCGGTGGTCATCAACCCCTATCTCGCTTGCGGCAAATGCATCGCCTGCCGGCAAGGAAAACCGAATTGCTGCGTGAAGATCGAGGTGCTCGGCGTGCATCGTGACGGCGCCATGTGCGAACGCATCCTGGTGCCGGCGCAAAATCTTTATCCGGCAAACGGCCTGTCGCTTGCCGATGCCGCCGCCGTCGAATTCCTGGCGATCGGAGCGCATGCCGTGCGGCGCTCGCTGGCACAGCCAGGCGCGCGCACCCTGGTCATTGGCGCCGGGCCGATCGGGCTCGGCACGGCGCTGTTTGCCCGCATCGCCGGTCTCGACGTGACGCTGCTCGACATGAGCGCGGAGAGGCTGGATTTCGCCGCTAGCGAACTCGGCTTCGCGACCCTCGACGGTTCGCGGACGTCTGCGACCGATCTGGTGCGGGAGGCGACCGGCGGCGAAGGTTTTGACGTGGTTTTCGACGCCACCGGCAACACCCAGTCCGTCCAGTCGGCCTTCGCCCATGTCGCCCATGGCGGGACGCTGGTCCTGGTCAGTGTCGTCAAGGACGACATCGTCTTTTCCGATCCCGAATTCCACAAGCGCGAAATGACGCTGATCGGCAGCCGCAATGCGCTGCGCGCCGATTTCGACCATGTCGCCGCCTCGATCCGCGATGGCGCCGTGCCGCTGGCGAAGCTCGTCACCCATCGCACGACGCTGGGCGAGACGCCGCGCGACCTCGCCCGCTGGGCGCATGAGAAATCCGGCCTGATCAAGGCGGTGATCGAAGTCGGGTCATAACACGGCAGGCGGTGAGCCCGGCCCGAATGACAACGCCCCGCGCAGGTCGACCCCCACTCCGTCTCGGCTTCGCCGAGCCACCTCTCCCCCGAGCGACGGGGTAGAGGAAGGGTGCGAGCCTATTGCAGCCAACGCTCCTCAACCAGACTCCCTACTTCTCTCGCCGTCAGCGGGCTCCCTTCCTCTCCCTCCGGAGGGGGGAGAGGTGGCTCGGCGAAGCCGAGACGGAGTGGGGGAAGGCGGTCCTCAAACGCCAAACCGCTGACATGTAAGCGCGACCGAGCTGGTATGATATCAGCGTGGGTCAGATAAATCACGGTCTCGTATAAGGCCGGCACTACCTACAGCGCCGACAGTTTGAGCTCGACGCGCTCAGCCGGAAACCGCGTTTCGGCGAACTGGATCGGCTGGCCGTCCGGCGTGACGTTGACGGCGACCGTGACCAGCACGATGGCGCCGGGCTGCAGATCGAGATCGGCAAGGTCGGCGGCATCCGCGTGGCGCGCCGACAGCACCGTCGATTGCCTGAGATAGTCACTGATGCCGAAACGCTGGAGCGAAGCGGTCACCGATCCAGTTTCCGCGATAGCGGTCTCGATGCCTGCGAAGCGTTTTGCATCGAACCAGCCGGTGGCACGCGAGACCGGCTGTCCATCGGCTTCACCGCGTGTCTCAAGGCGGATGACGCTGGAACCCTTGGCTAGACCTAAGCCTTCGGCGACACGCCGGCTGGCCGGCTCGACCGCCGACTCGAGCAGCACGCTGCGGCGCTCAGACGCTTGCCCTTGCAAGCCCTCCGAAAAACGGGTGCGGGCGCCGATCGGATAGGACAGGCGCTTGCGCGAAAGCACGAAAGTGCCGCGCCCCTGCTCGGCCCTGAGCACGCCATCCTGCACCAGTGCTGCGATGGCGCTGCGCACCGTATGGCGGTTGACACCATAGCGCTCGGCCAGCGCGACTTCCGGCGGCAGCGCGGTATTCTCGGCAAAGTCGCCGACGGCGATCGAACGCAGGATTTGATCGGCGATCTGCCGCCACAGCGAGACGCCGCTGCGCCGCTCTATGCTGCTGGGCTGCCCGATCATGTCTTGCCCCGATCTTTTCGCCCGTGTCATGCACCCGTCATAGACACGCATTAGATAATAGGTATAATTTGTATAATTGTCTATATCAATAGACAAATTTTCGATGCAAGGGAATGTTAACCATGCGAGGACAGGAAGCGCGCGATCAGGCTCAGCGCAAGGCCGTTATGGCAACGCTGGCGCAATCGACCGGCGACGATATCGTCCGGCTGTGGAACGAAGCCGGCCTGCCTTCTGAGGCGGAACTCCTGCGCGGCCCCGAAACCGGCTTGGTCACCGTGCGCGGCCGCATCGGCGGCGGCGGCGCGCCGTTCAACGTTGGCGAGGCGACGGTCACCCGCGCTACCGTCCGGCTCGCCTCCGGACAGGTCGGCCACTGCTACGCGCTGGGCCGTGACAGGCAGAAAGCAAAACTGGCGGCGATCGCCGACGCGCTCTGGCAGGACCCTGCCCTGCGCCGTGAGGTCGAGACCAAACTCATTGCGCCGCTGCAGGCCGCACTGGCCAGCGCACGTGAACGGCGTCGCGCCGAGACGGCGGCAACGAAGGTCGATTTCTTCACCATGGTACGCGGAGAAGACTGATGGACATCGTAACCCAAGCGATCGAAGGCGGCTTTGCCGATCCGGTGTTCGACGCCCAGACGGTGTTCCGCGCCGTGATGGACGCAATGGCGCGGCCGGGCACCCTGCAGCCTCTGCCGGTCTTTGCCCGCCCGCCGGCGCCGCTATCAGCCACCGCGGGCGCCATTGCGCTGGCGCTGTGCGACAACGACACGCCGCTGTGGCTCGACCCCGTTTTGCAGGCCCCAGTAGCGGTGAAATCCTGGCTCGGCTTCCACACCGGCGCGCCCCTGGCCAACACGCCGGCCGATGCGCATTTCGCGCTGATCGCCACGCCGGCCGAAATGATGGCGCTCGACGGCTTCTCACAAGGCACCCAGGATTATCCCGACCGCTCCACGACGCTGATCCTGCAAGTCGGCGATCTCGTTTCAGGTGCCCCTCTGTTGCTCGAAGGTCCCGGCATCGAAAAGACTGCAAGCATCGCGCCGGCGCAGATGCCGCGCCATTTCGTCGAACAGTGGAAGCAGAACAACCAACGCTTTCCGCGTGGCGTCGACATCGTCCTCGCCACCCCGGACGGCGTTGCCTGCCTGCCGCGCACGACGCGCATCAAGACGATGGAGGCGTGATATGTATGTCGCGGTAAAAGGCGGCGAAGCGGCCATCGCCAACGCCCACAGCCTGCTCGCCGACCGCCGGCGCGGCGACCGTTCCGTGCCGGCGCTTCGCCTCGACCAGATCGTCGAGCAACTGGCGCTCGGTGTCGACCGGGTGATGAGCGAAGGCTCGCTCTACGACAGGGAATTGGCGGCGCTCGCCATCGTCCAGGCGCGCGGCGACATGATCGAGGCGATCTTCCTGGTTCGCGCCTATCGCACGACGCTGCCGCGCTTCGGCTACACACGGGCGATCGACACCGGCGCGATGCTGGTCGAGCGGCGTGTCTCGGCGACCTACAAGGATCTTCCCGGCGGCCAGCTTCTCGGCCCGACCTTCGACTACACCCACCGGCTGCTCGATCCCGAGCTTGCCGCGGGCGGCGACGTCGCCGAGCCGCAGCAGCGTGCCAGCGAGGCGGAAGCCATGCCCCGTGTCTCCGCCATCCTCGCCCGCGAAGGCCTGATCGAGCCCGACGGCGACATGCCGCAGGACCATGTCCCCGGCGACATCACCCGCGAGCCGCTAGAATTCCCGATGGCGCGCGACATCCGCCTGCAGGCGCTGTCACGCGGCGACGAGGGTTTTTTGTTGGCGCTCGGCTACTCCACCCAGCGCGGCTATGCCCGCAACCATCCCTTCGTCGGCGAGGTTCGCATCGGCGAGGTGGAGCTGGAACTCGACGTGCCGGAGCTGCCCTTCGCCGTACCGCTCGGCTCCGTGCGTGTCACCGAGTGCCAGATAGTCAACCAATTCAAGGGCTCAGCCAAGGCGCCGCCGCAATTCACCCGCGGCTACGGCCTCGTCTTCGGCCAGAGCGAGCGCAAGGCGATGGCCATGGCGCTGTGCGACCGGGCGTTACGTGCTTCGGAATTCGGCGAAGATGTCGTCGCCGCAGCCCAGGACGAGGAGTTCGTCATCTCGCATTCCGACAATGTCCAGGCGACCGGCTTCGTCGAGCATCTGAAGCTGCCGCACTATGTCGACTTCCAGGCCGAGCTCGACCTGGTGCGCCGCATGCGCGCCGAGCATGATGCTCGCGAAAACGCCGGCAAAGCCGAGGAGAAAAGGGAGGCAGCGGAATGACCGCACAACCGACCGACATCGCCACCTACAACTTCGCCTATCTCGATGAGCAGACCAAGCGGATGATCCGCCGGGCGATCCTCAAGGGCATCGCCATTCCCGGCTACCAGGTGCCGTTTGCCTCACGCGAAATGCCGATGCCCTATGGCTGGGGCACTGGCGCCGTCCAGGTCACCGCTTCGATCATCGGCCCGGACGATGTGCTGAAAGTCATCGACCAGGGCGCCGACGACACCACCAATGCGGTTTCGATCCGTGCCTTCTTCAAGAAGGTCGCCAATGTCGCCGTCACCACCGAGACGGCGAAGGCGACCATCATCCAGACCCGCCACCGCATCCCAGAACATCCGCTGACATCAGGCCAGGTGCTGGTCTTTCAGGTGCCGATTCCCGAACCTTTGCGCTTCCTCGAGCCGCGCGAGACCGAAACGCGGAAAATGCATGCGCTGGAGGAATACGGCCTCATGCATGTGAAGCTCTACGAGGACATTGCCAGGCACGGCCGCATCGCCACCACCTACGCCTATCCGGTCAAGGTCGAGGGCCGCTATGTGATGGATCCCTCGCCGACGCCGAAATTCGACAATCCGAAGATGCATCGTTCGCCGGCTTTGCAGCTATTTGGCGCCGGCCGCGAAAAGCGCATCTATGCGCTGCCGCCTTTCACCGATGTGGTCAGCCTCGACTTCGAGGACCATCCGTTCGAGGTGCAGACCTTCGACCAGCCCTGCGCGTTGTGCGCGGCTGAGAACGTCTATCTCGACGAGGTCATCCTCGACGATCATGGCGGCCACATGTTCGTGTGCTCCGACACCGATCATTGCGAGAAGCGGCGCGAACAAGGCCATCGCGGCCGCCTTGCGCCTGAAACCCCTCTTGCCCTGGAAAAAACGGAGCCGGCGCAATGACCGACGAGCCGCTGCTGCGCGTTTCAGCGCTCTCCAAATTCTATGGCTCGCGCGTCGGCTGCGAGAACGTCACCTTCGACCTGTGGCCGGGCGAGGTGCTGGCGGTGGTCGGCGAATCCGGTTCCGGCAAGACGACGCTGCTCAACTGCCTGTCGACCCGGCTGCTGCCGAGTTCCGGCGCCGCCAGCTACCGCATGCGCGACGGCCAGTTTCGCGAGCTCTACCGGATGAGCGAGGCCGAGCGCCGCTTCCTGATGCGCACCGACTGGGGCTTCGTCCACCAGAACCCCGCCGACGGACTGCGCATGACGGTGTCCGCCGGCGCCAATGTCGGCGAGCGGCTGATGGCGGTGGGCGACCGTCACTATGGAAAAATCCGCGCCACTGCCGTCGACTGGCTGTCGCGCGTCGAGATTGACGAAGACCGCATCGACGACGAGCCGCGCGCCTTCTCCGGCGGCATGCGCCAGCGCCTGCAGATCGCCCGCAACCTGGTCACCGGGCCGCGGCTGGTGTTCATGGACGAGCCGACCGGCGGCCTCGACGTCTCGGTGCAGGCACGCCTGCTCGATTTGTTGCGCGGGCTGGTCACCGATCTTGGCCTCGCGGCCATCGTCGTCACCCACGACCTCGCGGTGGCGCGGCTTTTATCGCAACGCATGATGGTGATGAAGGATGGCCGCGTCGTCGAAAGCGGCCTCACCGACCGCGTGCTCGACGATCCGCGCGCGCCTTATACGCAATTGCTGGTTTCCTCGATTTTGCAGGTTTGACGATGGCGCCAAGTCACCCCCCTCTGGCCTGCCGGCCATCTCCCCCTCAAGGGGGGAGATTAGCAGCTTTCATGCCTCGCCCCTTCTGCAACGCAGGAGAATGGCGAAACCGAATACGACAGCCGATCTCCCCCCTTGAGGGGGAGATGGCCGGCAGGCCAGAGGGGGGTGCTGTCCCGCCAACGAACGACGATTGGAGCACCTTCTGATGGCAACCCCTCTCGTCGTCTCCGATGTCGCCAAGAGCTTCACCATGCATCTGCGCGACGGCATCAAACTGCCTGTCGTCGCCGGCGTCTCGTTCTCGATCAGGAGCGGTGAATGTGCAGTGCTCGGCGGCCCCTCTGGCGCCGGCAAGAGCTCGATCCTGAAGATGCTCTACGGCAACTACGCCGTCGACGCAGGCCAGATCATCGTCCAGCACGAGGATGGGCTCATCGATCTCGCAACGGCCAGCCCGCGCACCGTGCTTGCCGTGCGCCGGCTCACGATCGGCTATGTCAGCCAGTTCCTGCGCACCGTGCCGCGCGTCTCCGCTCTCGATGTCGTCGCCGAACCGCTGGTCGAGCGCGGCGCGGACCGTGAGGTTGCGCGCAACAAGGCGCGCGCCTTGCTGGCGCAGCTCAACTTGCCGGAAAAACTCTGGATGCTGCCGCCGGCGACGTTTTCCGGCGGCGAACAGCAGCGCGTCAACATCGCGCGCGGCTTCATCACCGAGCACCCGATCCTGCTACTCGACGAGCCGACCGCCTCGCTCGATGCCAGGAACCGCGATGTGGTGATTGCGCTGATCGCGGCCAAGAAGGCAACCGGCGTCGCCCTGCTTGGCATCTTCCACGACCACGACGTGCGCGAGGCGGTCGCCGACCGCGTCATCGACGTGACCGCCTTTGCCGCCGGGAAAATCGCCGCATGACCAGAAAGCTGTCGGAAACACCGCTGGTCCACGACACGGCGGAAGTCGAGAACTCGACGCTCGGCCGCTGGACCGAGATCGCCGACCGCTGCCGGGTTTCGGAGAGCACAATTGGCGACTATTCCTACATGATGCAGGACTGCGGTGTCTGGTGCGCGACGATCGGTAAGTTCGCCAACATCGCCGCCAGCGTCCGCATTAACGCCACCAATCACCCGACCTGGCGGCCGACGCTGCACCATTTCACTTATCGCGCCTCGGACTATTGGGACGACGCCGAACACGAGAGCGAATTCTTCGCTCAGCGTCGCGCCAAGCGCGTCACCATCGGCCATGACACCTGGCTTGGCCACGGCTCGACCATCCTGCCCGGCGTAACCGTCGGCGATGGCGCGGCGGTCGGCGCCGGCGCCGTGGTGTCGAAGGACGTTGCGCCCTACACCATCGTCGGCGGTGTGCCGGCGAAACCGATCCGCGAACGCTTCGACCGCCGCACGGCGGAACGTTATCAGGCGCTCGCCTGGTGGGATTGGGACCATATCAGGCTGCGCGCCGCGCTCGACGATTTTCGCGCGCTTTCGGCGGAAGCGTTTCTGGAGAAGTACGGTGAGTAGTGAGTAGTGAGTAGTGAGTAGTGAGTAGGAGATAGGAAGTCGCGGATTGGACGAAGGTCTCTCTTTTCACTACTCACTACTCACTACTCACTACTCACTCCCAACACACTACTCACTCCCACCACCACACCATTCATATCCCTGACACATGACTCGGACAAAGGCGGTCTTTCCCTGGAGATCGCCATGCCCATCAAACCTTCGCTCGCCGGATTCTTTGCCGGCTCGAACCCGAACCCTCCCGTGCATCTCGGCACGCGCTACGACACGTCAGGCAATTTCCTGACCGAGCCCGGCAACACGGTCGTCTGCCATCTCGTCAGCGGCTCAGCTTCCGAAACGGCAGTCATCGAAGTGCGTGAGCGGATGCGCGTTATGCCCGATGCCGACAGGCTGGCCTTCACGCCGATCTCCAGCCTGCATATGACGCTGTTCCAGGGCATCATCGAATATCGCCGCCGGCTTCCCTACTGGCCTGAGGATGTGCCCCTCGACACAAGCATCGACGACATGACCCGGCTCTATCTGGAGCGCCTGAATGGCGTCGGGGACCATGGCGCGTTTAAAGTCAGGGTTGTCGATGTCGTGCCGACCGGGCTTACCGTTACCGGCGTGTCGGACCAGGACGAGCGCATCATGCGCGCGTGGCGCGATGCCCTGTCGGTGCCGTTCGGATACCGGCATCCCGATCACGACAGCTATACTTTCCACATAACTTTCGCCTACCAGATCCGGCGCCTCGACGACGAAAGGGCCTCGCAATGGCAACAGCTATTCGATGACTGCCTCTCGCTGCTCGCCCTTCAGGCTCCGGTGATCGAGCTGCGGCCTCCGGCATTTTGCAGCTTCAAGGACATGAAGCATTTCGAGGAGCTTCTTGTCCTGGGCTGACGGCGCGACGTCTCTGCCTGTGGGCAGTAACAAAACTGACATCAATCCGACACCGCAGGTTCATGCGGCTGCGCTAGCGAAGGTTAACAGACCTTCGAAACGCGACTGGACTGGAACTTGCCTATGTCAGCAACCTCAGCCACGCTTGAAATCCGCGGCGTCACCCGCCGGTTTGGCAAGAACACCGCCGTCAGCAATGTCGATATCTCGATCCCGCATGGTCAGATGGTCGGCATCATCGGCCGTTCCGGTGCCGGCAAGTCGACCCTTTTGCGCATGATCAACCGCCTCATCGATCCCAGCCAAGGGTCGATTTTCTTTGACGGCGCCGAAGTCTCCAGCCTGCGCGGCTCGCTGCTCAGGCGCTGGCAGCGCGACTGCGCCATGATCTTCCAGCAGTTCAACCTGGTGCCGCGTCTCGACGTGCTGACCAACGTCTTGCTCGGCCGGCTCAATCACCGCTCGACCGTTGTCAATCTGCTCGGTGTCTTTTCTCGCGAGGAACGGGCCGAGGCGATCGCGGCGCTCGAGCGTCTCGACATTGCCCGCACGGCGCTGCAGCCGGCCGGCACCTTGTCCGGCGGCCAGCAGCAGCGCGTTGCGATTGCCCGTGCCATGATGCAGCAGCCGAAGGTGATCCTTGCTGACGAGCCGATCGCCTCGCTCGACCCGCTCAACGCCAAGGTGGTTATGGATTCGCTGCAGGACATCAATCTGCGCGAGGGCATCACCGTCGTCACCAATCTGCACACGCTGGATACCGCGCGCACCTATTGCAACCGCATCATCGGCATGGCCGCCGGCAAGGTCGTGTTCGACGGCCCACCCGAAGACCTCAACCGCGAGGCCGTGCGCCTGGTCTATGGTGCCGATAGCAATGGTGGCGAAATCTCCGAGGCCATCACCTCGACCAGCGTCACCATCAAGCAAAAAATCGCCGCATCCGCCGGACCGCTCGAGCCCGCATTTCCGGGCTACTAGTTCCATGATCCCGACAAGTGGATACCGGTATCCGGAAACGATCATGGACAAGCAAAAGAGCGCCTGGATCGCCGGCCCGCGTCAAGGGCGCTGTCAAAATTCGAACGCTACCGGCGCGATGCCGGAACCAACAGGAGAGACGCGACATGTTTAGAAAGATGCTTTTCGGTGCTGTTTCCATCGTCGCCATGGCGATGGGCGCGGTTCAGGCACAGGACCTGAAGGAATTCCGCGTCGGCATTTTGGGCGGCGAGAACGAAGCCGACCGTCTGCGCAACTACCAGTGCTTCGCCGACCACATCAAGGAAGTCCTCGGTGTCGAGAAAGTCTCGCTGTTCCCGGCCGCCGACTACGACGGCGTCATCCAGGGCCTGCTCGGCGGCACGCTTGACTATGCCGAGCTCGGCGCTTCCGCCTATGCCAAGATCTATCTCGAAAACAAGGACGCGGTTGAGCCTATCCTGACGACGGTCCAGACCGACGGTTCGACCGGCTATCATTCGGTCATGGTCGCCCGTGCCGATTCCGGCATCAAGACGCTCGCCGACATGAAGGGCAAGAAACTCGGTTTCGCCGATCCCGATTCGACTTCGGGTTACCTGATCCCGGTCACTTCACTGCCCAAGGACATCGGCATGGATGTGAAGAGCTACTTCGCGTCGACCGGTTTTGGTGGCGGCCATGAACAGCTCGTCCTCGAGGTCCTGAAGGGCACCTTCGATGCCGGCACCACCTGGGCCTCCGGCGTCGGCGACTTCAAGGACGGCTACAGCTCGGGCAATCTGCGCAAGATGGTCGACAAGGGCGTCCTCAAGATGGACGATCTTGTCGAATTGTGGCAGTCGCCGATGATCCCGAACGGCCCGCTGGTGCTGCGTGCGTCGATCGATGCCGGCGCCAAACAGAAGGTCACCGATTTCCTGACCAAGCTTCCGGAAACCGATCCAGCCTGTTTCTCGGCGATACAGGGCGGCGACTTCAAGGGCTATTCGCCGGTCACCCCGGAATTCTATCAGGCAATCATCGACGCCCGTAAGGCGAAGATCGGCTCGTAAGTAAACTGCCACAACGCCGCCGGGGCCATGTGCCGCCGGCGGCGTTGCCGCATCATGGGCCAGGGATCGATAAATGAGTGCGACCGACGTTTATCGTGCGCCTGCGCTTTCACCGGAGGGAGCCACTGTCGAGCGGCACTGGCGTGACCTCGCCGCCCGCCGGCGCCTTTACACGATCGGAGGCCTGGTTTTCCTGTTTCTGGCGCTCTCTGGCTCGCTCTGGTTCGCCAACGAAACCAACGCCGGAAAGTTCTTCGACCGCCTTCCCTACATCGCCGACTTTTTCACCGAATTGAAGCCGCGCGACTGGTTCGACCCGGTGCGTGCGCTGTTCGACCTGCCGTCACCCTATGACGATGGCAGCCTCAAGTTCGACTACCCCGAAGGCCGGGTCTACCTGACCCAAAGCATCTACGTTCCGGAATACTCCTACCGGATGATCGAGACGCTGAACATTGCCCTGTTTTCGACGCTGGTGGGCTCCACATTCGGTTTCCTGCTCTGCTTCCTGGCTGCGGGCAATATCACGGCCAGCCGCTGGCTCCGTTTCACCACGCGTCGCTTCCTTGAGATGGTCCGCGCCTTTCCGGAAATCGTAATCGCCGGCTTCTTTCTGGCGGTCTTTTCGCTAGGACCCATTCCGGCGATCCTCGCGGTCAGCATCCACACCGTCGGCGCACTCGGAAAAATGTTCTTCGAAGTGGTCGAGAATGCCGACATGAAGCCTGACGAAGGCTTGCGAGCCGTTGGCGCCAATTGGGTCGAACGGGTGTGGTTCGGCATCGTGCCTCAGGTTCTGCCCAACTTCATGAGCTATTTCCTGCTCCGCTTCGAGATCAATGTGCGCGCTTCGACCATTCTCGGCGCCGTCGGCGCCGGCGGCATCGGTGAATCCCTGCGTCTTTCGATCGGCAGAGGCCACGAGGCCAAGACGATTGCCATCGTCTTTCTGCTGTTCTGCACGATTGTCGCCGTCGACCAGTTTTCGGCATGGCTGAGACATCGTCTTGTCGGCCGGCAAGCGTTCGCATACGGGCGCGGAGAGTAAGGCCATGAACGCCGACGCCATCGACGACATCGCCACTCGCCATCCGGACGCGTTCCGGCGATCCCTATGGAAGCGCTATGCCGCCCCGATCGGCATCCTTCTTTGCATTCTCTACACATTCTATTGCGCGTGGTTCTTCTCGATCGGCACCGTTCTCGAAAAGGCGAACTGGAACCTTGCCGGCGCTTATCTTGCCGACTGGGTGTCTTACGAAATCCGGCCTGACATCGAATTCAAGGACAACTATCTGACGATCGACTACTCCCGCTTTTCCAAGCTGGGATCCAATCCAAATCCCGATTGGGTGGCCAAGCAGATGGCCGTGATCGAGCGGCGCGCCGACGCAGCACCGGCACCGGCGATCGCGACCGGCAAGTCATCGCAGGACTCGTTTATGGCGCCTGGCGCGCCAACCGCCGAGAAGCCGGCCGCCCCGTCGGACCAATCCGCCCCGGCTGCGCCTGAAACGGTGCGCGAAAACGCCGTCGTGGCGGCGGACGTCGTCTTTGGCAATGGCCGGATCGCCATCACGCCAAACCTTGTCACCGTGACGCGCGGCGCCGAAAGCGTCATCTTCGACATCGCCAAGGACAGTTCTGTGACGCCGCGCACGCCGCTGCCTGACTGGATCGAGCAACGCAGGCCAGGCTCGACAGCCTATATCTCGTTCGGATTTCTCGGTCGCGCCGAGGTGCAAGATGACGAAGTCGTCGCCTGGAGACGTTTCTTCGGTTGGGCCAATTTCGTGTTTGACACGAACTCGCCATTCTGGGGAAAGCCGTTCGGCGAGGTCGCGTCACTGATTATATCCGGGGCACGCATCGACCCGTCGCGATCAAACGCAGCGCTCGCCTGGGACAACATCCTCAACAACGCCGAGTGGCAGCACGGCGACGTCTGGCTGAAACTTTTGCAAACCATCGTCATGGCTTTTGTCGGCACGGTGCTGGCCTCGATCGTCGCCTTTCCGCTCGCCTTCCTGGCTGCTCGCAACGTCACGCCGAGCCGGATAGCCAATCAAGTAACAAAGCGCTTCTTCGATTTCCTGCGCTCGGTCGACATGCTGATCTGGGCGCTGTTCTTCACGCGCGGCTTCGGTCCGGGACCGCTGGCCGGCATGTCGGCGATCTTCTTCACCGACACCGGAACCTTGGGCAAACTCTATTCCGAGGCGCTGGAAAACATCGACGACAAGCAGCGCGAAGGCATCCGCTCGGTTGGCGCCACGCCGGCAATGGTGCAGCGCTATGGCGTGCTGCCCCAGGTTCTGCCGGTATTCCTTAGCCAATCCCTCTATTTCTGGGAATCGAACACCCGGTCAGCGACGATCATAGGCGCTGTCGGCGCCGGCGGCATCGGCCTGAAATTATGGGAGGCGATGCGCACCAACACCAATTGGGCCAATGTTTTCTATATGGTTCTGTTGATCCTGGTTGTCGTCTTTATCTTCGACAACATTTCCAGTTTTCTCCGCCGCAAACTGATGGGATCGGTCGGAAACGGCAACGAGGAGCGGCGCGAGCGAGCGCCCGCCGGCCTGCCGCCGGCGGCTCGGGTCGCCTGAAAGGAAGGCTTAGCTGCGTGCTAAGCACCAGCCCTCTTCCAGCCGCTCTTGATGTGCTTGTAGCCGTCGCGATAGACGGCTTCCGGACTTTCCGAAAAGTCGCGCCAGACCTTGGTTGCCGCCGCCAAATCCTTCAGCGAGCGGCCGAAGGCCTCGATCGTCAGCCAGTCGTCATAGCCGCTCTTGCGGATGGCCGAAAACGTCTCCTTCCACGGAATGTGGCCGCGCCCAGGCACGCCGCGATCGTTCTCCGAAATATGGATATGGACGATATTCCTGCGGTTGCGCGTATAGGCGCCGATCGGGTCGGCTTCCTCGATATTGGCGTGGAAGGTGTCGTACATCGCCTTGATGTGCGGCCGGTCGATTGCGTCGATATGCTCCGACAGATCATCCATCGTGTTGAGCAGATAGCATTCAAAGCGGTTGAGCGCCTCCAGCCCGATGGTGACGTTCTTGTTGCCGGCATGGTCGCCGATGGCGCGTTGCGAGGCAACGGAGCGCTTCTTCTCCGCCGCCGTCGGCCCACTGCCGGAAAAGGCGCCGAGCGTCGAATGCAGCGGGCCGCTCAACGTTTTGGCGCCGAGCGCAGCTGAGCAGTCGATCGCCCATCTCATATAATCGATGCCGACCTTGCGCGTTCCGCCATCGGCCGAGATCAGATTCATCGCCGGATCGCCCATTGCCGAAACCGCGGTGCGCTCCAGTCCGATGCGGTCGAGCAGTTCGCCAAGTTTTGTGTAGTCGTCGGGCGTGCCGGAAAAGACCGGAATCTCGACGCCATCAAAGCCGGTCGCCTTGATATCTCTGAGCAATGACTCGTGTTTCTTCGATACGGCCGTCGTCCACAAAAACATGCACATGCCGATTTTCATCGACACTCCCTCCCCTTTGACAGCCGGCTGGCTCCTCCGCCGACTTCGCCACAAGCCCCCTCATCCGGCCGCTTCGCGGCCACCTTCTCCCCGCTGGGGAGAAGAGGCAGACGCCAGCGCCGGCGATCTCCTCTCCCCTCGGGGAGAGGTCGGATTGCCCCGAATTGCCCTTGCAATTCGGCTGGCAATCCGGGTGAGGGGGCTTCCCGTTAACCGGGCGCAGCGATTAAAGCTTCGTCCAGGCTCCATTCTTCTTCGACGACTTCACGCAGGCCTCGATGAAGGCCATGCCTTCGACGCCATCCTGGATGGTCGGGAAGACGACATCCTTAGCCGGCTTGCCGCCTTTGCGGCGCGCCGCGCGGATGGCGCGGGCCGCCTCTTGATAGATATTGGCGAAACCTTCGAGATAGCCTTCCGGGTGGCCTGACGGAACCCGGCTGACACGCCCGGCGACGGGCAGCGCGCCAGCGCCATTGCGGGTGATCAACTGCTTCGGCTGGCCGAACGGCGTGTACCAGAGATAGTTCGGGTCGGCCTGCACCCATTCAAGCCCGCCCTTCGAGCCGTAGATGCGCAGCTTCAGCCCGTTCTCGTGACCGGGCGCCACCTGGCTCGCCCAGATCATGCCCTTGGCCGGGTGCGACTTGCCGACCGGTTTGAAGCGCAGCATCACGTTGACATTGTCATCGAGCTGCCGCCCCGGCACGAAAGCATCGAGATCTGCCGATAGCGAATCGAGCTCCAGCCCGCAGACGAAGCGCGCGAGATTGTAGGCATGCGTGCCGATGTCGCCCAGCGCACCCCCAGCGCCGGCCTGCTTGGGGTCGGAGCGCCAGGACGCCTGCTTCTGGCCGGTGGCGGCGAGGTCTTCGGTCAACCAGTCTTGCGGATATTCCGACTGCACGATCCGGATGTCGCCGAGCTGCCCCTTGGCCACCATCTCCCGCGCCTGCCGTATCATCGGATAGGCGGTGTAGTTGTGGGTGAGCACGAAGACCTTGCCGGTCTTTTCGACCAGTGCCGCCAGTCTCTTTGCCTCGGCCAGCGTCGTCGCCAGCGGCTTGTCGCAGATGACGTGGATGCCGGCCTCGAGAAATGCCTTCGCCGCCGGCACGTGCACATTGTTGGGCGTGACGATGGCTACCGCTTCGATGCCGTCCGGTCGCTTGGCCTCGGCCTTGGCCATCTCAGCGAAAGAGCCGTAGCTGCGCGTGGGATCGAGCCCGAGTTCCGCGGCGGACGCTTTCGCACGCGCCGGATCCGACGATAGGGCACCTGCCACCAGCATGAACTCATTGTCCATGCGCGCCGCGATCCGGTGCACGGCACCGATGAAGGCGCCTTGCCCGCCGCCGACCATGCCGTAGCGGATCGGGCCGCCTCCCGTTTCCGACTTCGATGCGCCGACCATGATTTTCTCCCTCGTCGTCTGAGATACCCCTCCCCCTTGAGGGGAGGGTGGCCCGAAGGGCCGGGAGGGGTCGGTTCATGCCGAGCTCTACGCCCAGCGACCCCACCCCGATCCGCTACGCGGATCGACCCTCCCCTCGAGGGGAGGGAAGCCGTGCTAGATTCCCATCATGGAGCGCAGCACCTTTTTGTCGGTCGCGCCGCCGGCGAAGTCGTCGAAGGCCTTTTCCGTCACCCTGATGATGTGGTGCTCGATGAAGGGAGCGCCTTCGGCCGCGCCGTCCTCCGGATGCTTCAGGCAGCACTCCCATTCCAGCACCGCCCATGAATCATAGTCATATTGAGCAAGCTTGGAGAAAATGCCGCCGAAATCCACCTGCCCGTCGCCGAGCGAGCGGAAACGCCCGGCCCGGTTTGTCCAGCTCTGATAGCCGGAGTAGACGCCTTGCCGGCCGGTCGGATTGAACTCGGCATCCTTGACGTGGAACGCCTTGATCCGCTCGTGATAGATGTCGATGAATTCGAGGTAGTCGAGCTGCTGCAGCAGGAAATGCGACGGGTCGTAATTGATGTTGCAGCGCTTGTGGCCGCCCACCGCGTCGAGGAACATCTCGAAGGTCGCGCCGTCGAACACGTCTTCGCCCGGATGGATCTCGTAGCCAAGGTCGACGCCATTGTCCTCATAGACATCGAGGATCGGCTTCCAGCGTTTGCCGAGTTCGGAAAATGCTTCCTCGATCAATCCCGCCGGCCGTTGCGGCCACGGATAAAGGTAGGGGAAGGCCAACGCTCCGCAAAAGGATACCGACGCCTTGAGCCCAAGATTTTTCGAAGCCTTGGCGCCGAATTTCATCTGTTCGACCGCCCACTGCTGCCTGGCTTTAGGATTGTTGTGAACCGCAGGCGGCGCGAAGCCGTCGAACTGCGCGTCGTAAGCCGGATGCACCGCCACCAACTGCCCCTGCAGATGCGTCGACAGCTCGGTGATCTCGACGCCGGCCTCGGTGCAGATGCCCTTTACCTCGTCGCAATAGGCCTGAGAAGACGCCGCTTTCTCGAGGTCGAACAGCCGGCTGTCCCAGGTCGGGATCTGCACGCCCTTGTAGCCCAGCCCGGCCGCCCACCTGGTGATCGACGGCAGCGAATTGAACGGCGCGGCATCGCCCGCGAACTGCGCCAGAAACAGCCCAGGCCCCTTCATTGTCGACGGCATCGGCATCCTCCCTAATTTTTCCACGACCAAGCATAGCGCCGATTGAAAGCAGGGCCAGCCTCTTTGGTCTTTTCGCACAGTGCGTTACGCATCGCTGCTCTGGTATTACCAAATGTCGAAATCTCGTCAAGCCACCTTGCTTGCCATCCGAAGCCTGCAACCATGCCGAGTTGCGCGACATATTGCAGTGTAATCAATGATGTAAACCGGCCATCAGAGCGAAAATCCTGCACTTCTTGCCGTTCAGATCAAATTGCTGTAGACCTCGCTTCAGGCCCAATTGGTCGAACCAGTTTACGAAGAACGCTGGAGCGCCTTGGGGAGGAATCATGCGGCGCGCTCCGATGGGTGCGTTGCAGGCGAGGTGTTACAGGCGAATTCTGGGAAGGACAGACCATGCATCTTTCGACGCACAACTGGATGCGGGCGGAGCCATTGGAGACGACGCTCAAGCGCATCAAGAAATTCGGCTATGAGTCGATCGAGATTTCCGGCGAGCCCGAGCAATACAAGACCAACGAGACGCGTGCGCTCCTGAAGGAGCACGGCATCCGCTGCTGGGGGGCGGTGACGTTGATGCTGGGCGAGCGCAATCTCGCCGCCAAGGACCAGGGCCAGCGCGAGCGCTCCGTGCAGTACGTCAAGGACGTGCTGACCATGGTCAGCGAGCTCGATGGCGAGATCATCACCCTCGTTCCCGCGACCGTCGGCAAGGTGGTGCCGGACGGCACCGAAGAAGAAGAATGGAAATGGGTGGTCGACGCCACCAGGGAGTGCTTCACCCATGCCAAGAAGGTCGGCGTCAAGATCGCGGTCGAGCCGCTCAACCGCTTCGAGACCTATCTGTTCAACCGTGGCGCCCAGGCGCTGGCGCTGGCCGATGCGGTCAGCCCCGAATGCGGTGTCTGCCTCGACGCCTACCACATCCACATGGAAGAATTTAACGTCTATGACGCCATCCGGCAGGTCGGCAAGCGGCTGTTCGACTTCCATGTCGCAGACAACAACCGCTTCGCCGCGGGGCTCGGACAGATCGACTGGCCGAAGATCGTCGGCACGCTGAAGGAGGTCGGCTACGACGGCGCGCTGACCAATGAGTTCGTCGCCCCTGTCGACCGCACGCCGGCCGCTCCCTATCCCGACATGGTCGAGCGCAATCCAGTCGACATCTCGCCGGAGCAGCTGAAGTTCATCCAAGACCACGGTTCCAGCGTGCTCACGGAGAAATTCTACACCGACCAGATGCGCATCAATGCTGAAACGCTGCTGCCGCTGATCAAGTAGTCGGTCCGTTTGGGAATGAGCCTTCCGCCCTGACCGGCGGCAGGGCCGGGGATGAACATGCGCATCAAGACGGTCCAAGCCTGGTGGGTCCGCATACCGATCGAAGCCGCGAAGCAGCATCGCAGCGACTTCGGTCAGGTGACGACGTTCGACGCCGCCATCTTGCGCATCGAGACCGCTGATGGGCTGGTCGGCTGGGGCGAAGGCAAGAATGCCGCCGGCAGCACCGGCAGCTACGGCGCCCTTGTCCACATGCTGAACCACGAAGTCGGCCCGCAGCTGATCGGCTGCGATCCGGCTGACATCGGGGTGATCTGGGAGATGCTCTACAATGGCGTGCGCCACGACAGCGCCGCGCAAAACGGCCACGCCATGCCGCAACTGGCGCGGCGCGGCATCAGTGTCGCGGCGATCAGTGCCGTCGACATCGCATTGTGGGATATTCTGGGCAAGTCGCTGGGGGTGCCGGTCTGGCGGCTGCTCGGCGGCCGCAAGCTCGAACGCATGCCGGCTTATGCTTCCGGTGGCTGGGCCTCCACCGAGGCGATCGGCGACCAGTTGAAATCCTATATCGCCAAGGGCGGCTTCAAGGCGCTGAAAATGCGGATCGGCGCGATGGACGGCACCCCGCACAATTCCGCCGCCCGCGTCCGCGCCGCCAGACAGGCGCTCGGCCCCGAAGTCGACCTGATGGTCGATGCGCATGGCACCTACACTGTGGCGGAGGCCAAGCGCTTCATCCATCTCGCCGGCGATCTCGATCTGGCCTGGTTCGAGGAGCCGGTCATCGCCGACGATAAGCCTGGGATGGCCGAAGTGCGGGCGTCCGGCTCCATCCCGATCGCCACCGGCGAAAGCGAGGCGACGCGCTATGCGTTCCGCGACCTCGCCATGCTCAAGGCGGCCGATATTTTCCAGCCGGATCCGGCCTTTTGCGGCGGCATCAGCGAGGCGATGAAGATCGGCACCATCGCCAGCGCCTTCAATTTGCGCTTCGCGCCGCATCTGTGGGCCGGCGCCCCTTGCTTCTTTGCCGGGCTGCATGTCTGCGCTGCTTCGCCGGCTAGCTTTACCGTCGAATATTCGCTCGGCGCCAACCCGATGATCCACGATCTTATCGAAGAGACTGTCGAAGCAAAGGACGGTATGATAGCGATCCCCGAGAAGCCCGGACTGGGATTCACCCTTTCGGAACGGTTCCTGGAGGCGCACGCGCTACGCGGCTGATCATGAAAGAAAAGAACCTCCTCGCGGAACTCGCCGCCTATCTGTTCTCCCATTCCGACAAGGCGACGGGCCGAACGCCGTCTGAGCGTGAACTGGCGGAGCATTTCGCCGTCAGTCGCGGCCAGATCCGCGAGGCGCTGGCCATCCTCGAAGCCATGCGCATCGTCGAGCGCCGGGCCAAATCCGGCATCTATATCGACACCAAGCAGCCCAGCGTTGAGGCGATGGCACTGTTTGCGCGGGCCGGCCTGCCGCTCGACCCGATTATGATCTACGAGACGGTCGAGTTGCGCAAGATCCACGAAATCAAGGCCGCTGAGCTTGCCTGCTCACGTGCCACCGAGGAAAATTTCGAGCGGCTGCGCGAAATCCTGAAGGCTTCGGAGGATCGCATTGCTGCGGGCGAAGGCCTCGCCAAGGAGGACCGCGAGTTTCATCTTGAGATCGTGCGAGCAACCAAGAACAGCGTTTTTCACAACATATGCAGCGTCTACTACATGATGGGCGAGCAACGCCTGCCGATCTATTTCAACGATCCCGAACGCAGCGTGCGCTCGCATGCGGAGCACATCCAGATCTATGAGGCGCTGCTGCGCCGCGACGGCAACCTCGCCCAGGCGCTGATGAGCGCCCATTTGCAAGGCGCGGAGAGCTACTGGAAAGGCTTGATCGAAGGCCGCGAAGAAACTCAAAGCCCAGCGCTCGAACAGGTCTGATATGCCTAGAATCCTGTCGACGCACACGCTGCACCCGCGCGCCTCCGCCATGCTGACCGGTGCCGGTGAACTCGTCGTCGCCTCCGCCCTCGATGCGCACACGCTGGCGACTGAGGCGAGGGACGCCGATATCATCATCGTTCGCGCGCCGCTGCCATCAGCGCTTTTCGAGGGCGCGACGAAGCTCCGGGCCGCAATCCGCCACGGTGCCGGGCTCGACATGGTCCCCATGGAAGCGGCCACCGCAGCCGGCGTGCTGGTCGCAAACGTGCCGGCGGTCAATGCACGGTCGGTCGCCGAATACGTGATGTTCGCGGCCCTGGCGCTGCTTCGGCGTTTCCGCCTGGTGGACCGCGACTTGCGGGCGAAGGGCTGGCTGGCCGGCCGCGACCACACCACTCTCGCCAGCGAGCTCGCCGGCAAGACGATCGGCATTGTCGGCTTTGGCGCTATCGGACAGGCAGTCGGCCACATAGCGGCGCATGGTTTCGACCTGAACGTGGTGGCGACGACGCGCAGCATGGGGCCGGCGCTGGACAGGGTCGGCTTTCTGTCGATCGACGCGCTGGTCGAGCAGAGCGACATCATCGTTCTGTGCTGCCCGCTGACACCGGAGACGCGCGGCCTGATCAACCGCGAGCGCATCGCCCGCATGAAGCCGCATGCGCTGCTGATCAATATTTCGCGCGGGCCGGTGATCGACGACGACGCGCTGATCGAAGCGCTGCAAAAGGGCCGTATCGGCGGTGCCGCGCTCGATGTCTTTGCGACGCAGCCGCTGCCTTCCAATCATCCTTATTTCGGCTTCGACAATGTCATCGTCACCCCGCATATGGCAGGGATCACCGAACAGTCGATGATGCGCATGGGCGTCGGGTCGGCTGATGAAACCTTGCTGGTGCTGGCCAACAAATTGCCGGTCAACCTGCGCAATCCCGAAGTGGTCGAGCACTACCGGCGGCGGTTTCCGGCCGACGCGTAGCGTCACCGCCGTTTCGCCCTATTTCTCCACGACGCTGGACCCATGCTCGTTCTTCGCCGCATGGCGCTGCTTGCTGCCATGTTTTCGATCTGCGTCCTGCCCTCGCTCGCTGTGGCGGAGAGCAGTTATGTCTATTGCGACAACGGCTTGCGCTGCGTGATGGCGCCCTGTCCATCGAACAGCGCGCTCGATCTTGCCACGGGCAAGATCATCAAGGGCGTGTCGATCGACATCGATGAATTGCCGCGGGAGGACGAGGCGCTCGATCTCTCGGACAAGCTCTACGCCGGCAAGGTCGTGGTTTTCGGCTCGATCGAGAACCGGACCCAGACCCTCAACGGCAAGCGATACACTCTGCCATGGCTGGTCGCGACCGGTATCGAACGCGCCTCCAGGGACAGCGAACGCAGCCACTGTTCGTCGCATTGACGTTCACGTCTTCAGTGGCCAAGCAGTGCCTCGACCCCCGCAGCGATGCGCAGGAGACGGTGGTCGTGGCCGTTGCGCGCCACCAGCATCAGCCCGGCCGGGCGCGCCATTCCCGGCATCGGCAGCGAGATCGCGCAGAGGTCGAACTGGTTGGCGACCTGGGTGTTGCGCAGCAGCAGCCCTTCCGTATGCTCACATAGAACTTCGTCGCTGGTCATTGACACGATAGTCGGCGCGGTGACCGGCGTGGCCGGCAGGGCCAGCACATCGACAGACGCCAGCCGCTCGTCCATGGCGGCGACAAGCGCCGTGCGGCGGCGGATTGCCCTTATATAGGCTGTGGCCGGAACGGCGGCAGCGCGCGACAGTGGCTCGCTCACCCGCGGATCGACCGGTGTCGTCGCACCTGTCGCCAGCCAATCTGCGTGGACCTCGGCACCCTCCATCGCCGCGATCGAGGCCCGCTTGGTTACCGCGCGCAAATCGGCAAGGAGGTCATCGATGGACAGATCGGCGAGACGCGCGCCCGCAAGCTCTACCTTGCCAACACATCGGTCGAACGCCGCCGCGACCTCTTCTTCCATATCCTCGAAGAGCACGCCGCGTGGAACGCCGATGCGCAGGCCGTCCAGCGGAAGCGGAACCAGTGCCACAGGCTCCTCGCCCGCCATCACCGCGTCGGCTGCGGCACATTCGGCAACGGTGCGCGCGAGTGGGCCGATGGAGTCGAGCGTGTTGGACAGCGGGAAAACGCCATCGCGTGGCACACGCCGTGCGGTCGGCTTGAAGCCGACGACACCGTTCAGCGACGCCGGAATGCGGACCGAACCGCCGGTGTCGGAACCGATCGAGATGTCGCTTGTGCCTTCGGCAACGGAAACACCGGCGCCGGAGGATGAGCCACCCGCAATCCGGCTGGTGTCGGTCGCATTGCCAGGCGTGCCGTAATGCGGATTGACGCCGATCGCGGTGAAGGCAAATTCGGTCATGTTGGTCTTGCCGAAGATGACGGCACCCGCCTGCCGTAATCGTCGAACGATGACGGCATCCCGCAGCGCCGGCGCCGCGGTGCCGAGCAACAACGAACCGGCTGTGGTCGGCTCGCCGGCGACGTCGAACAGATCCTTGATCGACACAATCGCTCCGTCGAGCGGTCCAAGTGTGACGCCAGCCTTGCGCCTGATATCGGCGGCATCGGCGGCTGCCCGCCCGGCTTCCGGATAGAGTTTTACGAATACGCTTTCATTGTCCGCGCGGACGGCGAGACGCGAAAGGACGACTTCGAGGCGGTCGCGGGCAGATTGCATTTTCGGTGTCGGACTCCGGACGCCTGCAACGTCTTACAGGCAACGACTGGTGCGTGACCTGCAGAGACATAACCCGGCACAAGCACATTTGCACCCCTATCGAACAGAAGGAGGAGACCGAATGCTCTACAAAGGCAGCTGCCACTGCGGCAAGATCGCCTTCGAGGTCGAAGGCGATCTGACCGGGGCCGTGCGATGCAATTGCTCGATCTGCTCGCGCAAGGGCGCACTGCTATGGGCCGTGCCGCACGACGCATTGCGGGTGCTTGCCTGGGGCGACGATCTTGGCCGGTACACTTTCGGCAACCATGTCATCGCCCACCGGTTTTGCCGGACCTGCGGCATTCACCCCTTCGCCGAGGATGTCAGCGAAGGGAGCGAACGAAGCGCCTATGTCAACATCCATTGCATAGACGATTTCGATCTGGCCGCTGTGCCGGTTTTCGACTTCGACGGCCGCGCGGTCTGAACCTACCTATAGCCAGTCGCATCGGCCGGCCTGCCGGCGTCCTGGACCTCCGGAACATATCGCCAGGCGTCAGGCTGCGACCCATCGAGATCGGTAAAGCCATAAACCCGCGCCAGCCCGCCGCTGGACAGCGACTGCCCGTTCCAGCGTGAGAGATCAGGGTCCGTCGCCAGCGCCGTCACCGCGCGGCCAACGAAGCGCGGTGTCTCCGAAATGATGAAATGCGGCACCTTCGCTGTCGCATCACGCCAGTTATCCTCCGTCACCCCAAAAGCTTCCAACATCATTTCCGAACGCAGCCAGCCGGGTGTCAGCGAAATCGAGGTGGCACCGTGCGGGGCAAGGTCCTGGGCATGGGCCCAGGCCATGCGGGTCACCGACACTTTGGCGAGGTCGTAGAACGGGGAAAGCCGATAGTGGTCTGCATTATACTCGGCGGTGCCGTCGGTGACTTCGACAAGCAGCCCGCCCGGACGCTCGATCAGAAGCGGCAGCGCGTAATGCGCGGTGATCAGATGCGTGTCGATGCCCAGCCGCAACATGCGCAAACCATTCGTGAGATCATGCTCCCAAACCGGCTTGTTCCATTCGAACAGCTTTTCGCCGCCCCAGATGTCGTTGACCAGTATATCGAGACGGCCCTGCTCCGCACGGATTCGGTCGACCAATTTGCGCACGTCTTCCGAAATCAGATGATCGACCTGCACGGCAATGCCCTTGCCGCCAAGCGCCGAAACCAGTTCCGCCGTTTCCTCGATGGTTTCAGGACGCGCATATTCGGACGGATGCCCGCGCGTCGACCTGCCGGTGACGTAAACAGTTGCGCCGGCAGCGCCCAGTTCGACTGCAACGCCTCGGCCGGCGCCACGCGTGGCGCCCGCGACCAGAGCGACTTTTCCACGAAGCCTCATTAGGCTCTCCCAAAGCTCGATTCGACCAGGAGGTGCTGGTCTCTGCCGGTGCCATAATATATAAATGATCATTCGGTTATAAATGGATGTCAAGATGCCCCGGCCAAAAACCCAGTCCGACGAAGACGTGCTCGAAGCGGCGAACCGGCTGATCCACGCGCATGGCCCGGAAGCGCTCACCTTTGAGCGGCTGTCCGTAGCCTGCGGGCTGTCCGGCTCGACGCTGGTGCAGCGTTTCAAAAGCAAGGCCACTCTGAAGCAGAGGGCTCTGTTGCAGGCATGGGACCGGCTTGATGACAAGACGGCGAGGCTGTCGAAGACGATCCCAAGAACCCCTGGTGGAGCGATTGGGCTGCTGGTGGCGCTATCGCAGGACTATGGCGGCATAGAATCCTATGCCGAAGGCCTTCTGGTGCTGCGCGAGGATCTGCGCGATCCGCTGCTTCGCGGACGCGGCGCGTCGTGGAAAGCTTCTCTGTGTGACGTGCTCGACGCCTGTTTTGCCTCAGCAGCCGATCCGCCTGAAGGCATCGGCCTGCTCATGGCTTCGCACTGGCAGGGCTCGCTGCTGTGGTGGAGCTTCGACCCCAAGGTCGAAGTGGCCGCTTATGTCGAAAACAGCCTGACCCGTTTCGTAACGGCGATAACGGCCCGAAGAGCGTAACCGATCTCCGGGCCGATCAAAGATGAATCCGCAAGGGCGGACGGGCTAGTCTGCGTGCTTCGGACCAAGCAGGAACGCCGCCAAGGCCGCCAGCAGCGTCGCGATCCCGCAATAGGCGAACGCACTGGCAACGCCGGCATTGTCGACCAGCAGGCCGCCGAAAACGGCGCCCAGCGCAATGGCCACCTGGAACGTGGCCACCATCAGCCCGCCGGCGCTTTCAGCCTGATCGGGAGCGGCTCGCACCAGCCAGGTTTGCAGTCCGACCGGCACCGCGCCGAAGGCAAAGCCCCAGGCGGCAACCGCTATCGCCGCAACGACTGGCGAGGCTCCGAGAGTAAGCAGCAAGGCGGCTGCCACAGCAATCAGCAAAGGCGCCAGGCCGACGGCGGTTTTGAGGCTGCGCTCGGCCATGAAGCCACCGGCAAAATTGCCGAAAAACCCACCGATGCCATAGGCGAGCAGCACCAGAGAGATCGTCTCGATGTCCAGCGCAGGCACCTTCTCAAGAAACGGGCGGACATAGGTGAAGCCGGCAAAGTGTCCCGAAGCGACCAGCAGGACCACCAGAAGCGCAATCCTGATCATCGGGCGCTTCATCACGTCCAGCAAGGTCCGAACGCTTGCCACGCCCGCCGGCGGCAGCTTCGGAAGGGTGGCGATCTGCACGAGCAGCGCCAGGGCGCCGACAACAGCTGCGATCATGAAGGCCGTTCGCCATCCCCAGATGTCGCCGACATAGGCACCGACCGGGGCGGCGCAGACCGTCGCCACCGAAACGCCGGTGAGGATGATCGACATGGCGCGCGGCATCAGCCGCATCGGTACAAGCCGCATCGCCATGGCCGCCGACATCGACCAGAAGCCGCCGAGACTGATCCCGAGCATGATGCGAGCGATCAGAAGAACGGGAAGCGAGGAGGCAAACGCCGCCACCAGGTTCGACAGGATCAGCAGCACCGTCAGTCCCCACATGACCAGCCTGCGGTCCAGGCGTTTGGTGATGATGGCCATGGTCGGAGCGGCTATCGCGCCGACAACGGCCGTCGCTGTCACCGCTTGGCCCGCAGTCCCTTCCGTCACGCCGAGGTCCTGCGCCAGCGGCGTCAGCAGACTGGCAGGCAGGAATTCTGCGGTCACCAGCCCAAACACCCCAAGCGCAAGGGACACGACCGCCCCCCACGCCGGCTCGGCTCGTTCGTCGGTTTCCGCGGGATCAAGAACGGCGTCCATGACGCCTGTCGCGGGTTCGGTCATGATGGAATCTCCGGTCTGGTTGCAGCGCAGCATTTGGCTGCAATGCAACATAGGGAATGACCGCCTGGAGTTTCCATGCTAGAAACACCATCATGCTTGACTATTCGTCCAAAGTTCCGATCACCGGCGATCCGCTGACAGACATATTGCGCGGGTTACGGCTCGACGGCGTCGAATACGGCCGCTGTGAAATGCAGGAGCCCTGGGGCCTCCAGTTTCCGGCCCAGACGGCGGCACGGTTTCATTTCATCGGCCGCAAGGGATGTTGGCTGCTGCAACCGTCCGGCGAATGGGTGGAGCTCAAGGCGGGCGACGCGGTGCTGCTGCCGCGTGGTGCAGCACACGTCCTGGCGAGCGAGCCGGGTATCGAGGCTTCGCCGATCCAGGGCTACAAGGTCGCCGAGGTCTGCAAGGACGTTTACTGCATGTCCAATGAAGGTCGCCGGCCGGGGACGCTGCTTTTTTTCGGCAGCATGTATTTCAATCTCGACGGTTTGCACCCATTGCTCGGCATGATGCCGGACGTGATGCGCGCGCACGAGTTGGAAGCCTATGAACCCGGCATCCCGCATCTGCTGGAGGCCATGGCCCGCGAAGTGACGATGGAGCGCGTCGGATCCGGCGGCATCCTTGCACGGCTTGCCGATGTGCTCGCCGCCACCGTCATCCGCTCGTGGGTCGAGCGCGGCTGCGGCGACTCGTCCGGATGGATCGCGGCGGTGAGAGACCGCGAGATCGGCCGCGTGCTGGCGGCAATCCACCTCGAACCGGACCGCGATTGGACCGTGGAAACGCTCGCCAGGATGATGGGCGCCTCGCGATCGGGTTTCGCGGAACGCTTCGCGACGATCGTCGGTGAAACCCCGGCCAGATATGTCACCCAGGTGAGAATGCACCAGGCACGGCAATGGCTGGTCCGCGACCGGCTGAAGATTTCCGTCGTCGCCGCGCGCCTGGGCTATGAATCCGACGCGTCCTTCAGTCGGGCGTTCAAGCGCGTCATCGGATCGGCTCCCAGCCATTTCCGGGCCGAGGAACAGGCCGAGACCCGTCAAGCCGGCTAAGCCTGGCCAGAGGCTTCAAGCCGCGTAGTATCTCCTCCGCCGAACTGACGCGCTCTAGCCCGCGTGACGGAGGCTTATCCCGCTAGCCTTGTCGAACAGCACCACCTTGTCCGGATCCCAGGCAAAGCGCACCGGCTGCTCGATCTCGACATCGGTTCTGGCCGGCACCGTGGCCCGCAGCATGGCGTCGCCGACGCGCAGCGTCAGGATCTTTTCGACGCCATGGTTCTCGACATCGTGGACGCGCGCCTCCACCGGCGCCCCGCTCTCGAGATAGACATCCTCGGGACGAATACCGAAGACGAGCGGGCGACCGTCGGTCGCACCGCTCGTCTTGGCCCCCCCCGCAAAAGGCAGTTCGAAATTCAGCGGTGCCATCACCGCGCGGCCGTTGACGAGCTTGCCGTCGATGAGGTTCATCGGCGGCGAGCCGACGAAGCTCGCCACATAGGTGTCGCGCGGATTGTTGTAGATCTCATACGGCGTGCCGGTCTGGACGATGCGGCCATGGTTGAGCACGCCGACCTTGTCGCCCATCGACATCGCCTCGATCTGGTCGTGCGTCACGAACAGGAAGGTCTGACCAAGGTTCATTTGGATGTTCTTCAGCTCGGTGCGCAGCGCTTCGCGCAGCTTGGCATCGAGCGCCGAAAGGGGCTCATCCATCAGGAATACGCGGGGCTTCCTGACGATGGCGCGACCAATCGAGACGCGCTGCATCTCGCCGCCCGAGAGGCGATCCGTCTTGCGCTCGAGCAGATGCTCGATGCGCAAGGTCTTGGCAACGCGGTCGACGCGCGTCTTGATCTCATCGGGCTCGATGCGCCGGATTTTTGGCTTCAGCGGGAATTCGAGGTTTTCGCGAACCGTGTAGCGCGGATAAAGCGAATATTGCTGCAGCACCAGCGCCACGTCGCGCTCGGCTGCACCCCAGTCAGCGACGTCAGCGCCGTCGATGAGTATTTGCCCCTCGTCCGGCTTTTCCAGGCCGGCGATCATGCGCAGCGTCGTCGTCTTGCCGGCGCCGGTCTCGCCGAGCAGCACGAAGAACTCGCCGTCGGCAATGTCGAGATTGAGCCCGGTCAATGCGGTGTGATTGCCGAATGTCTTCGAGATGTTCTTGAGCTGGATATGGGCCATCAGAGTCTCACCCCCAGCGAATTGCCGCTTGTCGTGTCGAAGAAGTGCGCCTGCGCCGGGTCGAGCTTGGCGAAGACCTGGACCCCGGGCTTGCCGACGAAACCGGAGCGGGTGCGGGCACGCAACATCTGTGCCCCGACCTTGAGGTCGACAATGTCGTAGGAGCCAAGCGGTTCGATGATGTGCGCCTCGACCGGCAGATAACCGTCCGCTGCCTCGCGCGAGACCATCACTCCTTCGGGGCGGATGCCGAGCGCAAGGCGGTCCTGCCCGACGTTCGCGGCGTCGAGCTGGCCGACCAGCTCGGCCGGGAAAAGGAACCCTTCCGCGGCCCCGTCGACGGTGACCCTGGCGCCGGAGCCGTTCATCGTCACCGCCGCGTTGGCGACGTTCATCACAGGCGAGCCGACGAATTGCGCGACGAACAAATTGGCCGGGTGCGTATACACGTCCGATGGGCTGCCTACCTGTTGCAGAACGCCCTCATGCATGATGACGATGCGGTCGGCTAGGCTCATCGCCTCGATCTGGTCGTGGGTGACGTAGATGGTGGTCGAGCCCTGCTTGATGTGCAGCCGCTTGATCTCCGCGCGCATCTCCTCGCGCAGCTTGGCGTCGAGCGCGCCGATCGGCTCGTCCATCAGCATCGCTTTCGGCCGCCGCACCAGCGCCCGGCCGATGGCCACGCGCTGCATGTCGCCGCCCGACAGCGCCGACGGCTTCTTGCCGAGCAGGTCGGTGATCTGCAGCACTTTGGCGACCGAGCGCACCTCGCCGTCGATCTCCGCCTTGCTCTTGCGCATGGCGCGCAACGGAAAAGCGATGTTCTCGTAGACGCTCATATGCGGATAGAGCGAGAACGATTGGAACACCATGGCGATGTCGCGGTCGGCAGCCTTGAGATGCTGGACCGGCTTGCCGTCGATGAGAACATCGCCGCCGTCGATCGTCTCCAGCCCGGCGATGGCGCGAAGCGTCGTCGTCTTGCCGCAGCCCGACTGTCCGAGCAGCACGATGAACTCGTTGTCGTCGATCTTGAGATTGAGGTCCTTGATGACCTGAACGGCGCCAAAGAATTTCTGGACGCCACGAAGCTCGATCTGGGTCATGCGTGACCTTCTTTTTCCGGGGTGCCGGTCGCCTGCGGCTTCTGCCTTGGACCGACCCAGCCGGTGATCATGAACGTTAGCAACCCGACGATGATGATCGTCAGCCCGTAGCGGTGCAGGAAGAGATTCCACGGCTGGCAGAGCGCGATGATGCCGCACACCATCACGATCTCGGCCGTGCGCTGGATTGTAGCATGGCGGATCATTTGCGGATCGCTCCGAAGGACATGCCGCGCAAGAGGTGGTTGCGGAGCAGGAAGGTGAAGATCGCGACCGGCAGCAGGAACAGGAAGGTTCCGGCGGCGATCACCGTCCAGTCCGACAGGCCGGAGCCGACCTGGCTGGGGATGAAGGGCGGTGCCGTCTGGGCGCGTCGGTTAGTCATGATCAGCGCGAAGGCATATTCGTTCCACGCCGTGATGAAGCAGAACACGGCGGTGGCGGCGATGCCGGTGGCGGCCTCAGGCAGCACGATCTTGAAGAAGGCTTCTATGCGCGTGTAGCCGTCGACGAGCGCCGCCTCCTCGTACTCCTTCGGAATTTCGTCCATAAATCCCTTCATCAGCCATACAGAGAAGCTGAGGTTGAAGGCGGTGTAGAGAATGATCAGGCCCCAATGCGTGTCGTTGAGGCCGACGACCCGGTACATCAGGAACATCGGGATCGCCACCACCACCGGCGGCAGCATGCGGGTCGACAGGATGAAGAACAGCAGGTCCTGTTCCCCCTTTATCTTGAAGCGCGAGAACCCGTAAGCGGTGAAGGTGCCCATGCCGACGGCCAGGATCGTCGAGGTGATGGCGACGATCAGCGAGTTCATGAAGCGGCTCGGATAACCGGACCACTGCACCTCGCCCCTGCCCGAGCGCACCACCTTCTCGCCGCCGTCAAACACCAGCCGCTCCCACCACGGGGCGGCGGCGTATTGTTCCGGCGTCGGCGCAGTGCGCAACTGCGACCGCTTGGTGAAGAGCTTTACGAAGGGTGATATCTCAGGCTGGAACATCACCGTCGGCGGAATGGTGGTGGCAAGGTTGCGCGGCTTGAAGGCCGTCGAGGCTATCCAGTAGATCGGCGCCAGGAAGATCATCGTGATGATCAGCACACCGACGATGGCGAGCTTGTTGAGCGAACGCTCGGTAGAGGTGGTGACAGCGGCCATTCTAGCGCTCCTTCACCTTGTTCAGGTATTTGACGTAGATGTTGGTGATAGCCAGGATCATGATCAGCACGATGTAGGCTAGCGCGCAGGAGCGCCCGGTCTGCCACTCCTGGAACGCCATCTTGTAGAGCCGGATCGAGATCACCTCGGTGGTTGGCTGGCTGGTCAGGATGTAGGCGAGATCGAAGGTCTTGAACGCCTCCATGGTGCGAAAGATGATCGCGATCATCAGGATCGGCGCGACCAAGGGCAGCGTGATGCGAAAGAAGGTGTAGAACGAGCCGGCGCGGTCGATCGCCGCCGCCTCGTAGAGGTGCTTCGGCACTGCCGACAGGCCGGCGAGCGACAGCAGCATCACAAAGGGTGACCACATCCAGATGTCGGTGATGGCAACCGCGTAGAGCGCCATGTCGGGGTTGGACAGCCACTCGAAGGAGCCGAGGCCGAGCGTATAGTTGATGATGCCGAAGGACGGATCGTAGAGCAGCTTCCAGAACAGGCCGACGACAGCCATCGACAGCATCATTGGCAACAGCAGCAGGGTCGTCAGCAGGCCCTTCAACGGGATATCGCGGTTGAGCAGCAACGCCACGCCGAAGCCGACGATGACCTGGCCGACGACGGAGACGATGACATATTTGGCGGTGATGGCGAAATTCGACCAGATGAACGGGTCGTTGAGCAGCTCGCGGTAATTCTGCAGTCCGACGAAATTGGCCGCCGCCGGGCTCGATGCGCGAAAGTCGGTGAACGAATAGCCGAGCGAATAGATCAGCGGAAAGATGTTGAAGACGATCAGGAAAACGATCGTCGGAACGATGAAGAGATTGCGGATCGTGAGATCGCTCATGCCGCGGGCGGCGGAGCGCGAGTTGGGATCCAGGGTGGTCATGACTGCAGTGGCCAAGGCCCGTTCCTTCCTTGTCCGGAAAAGAAAACGGAAGGGGCAGGCTACCGCCCCCTCCGAGCGTTAATGCCGTTTACTTCACGCGGTTGTATTTCTTGAACGTCGCGTTCCAATCCGCGGCGAGCGAATCGAGCACTTCCTTGGCCGTGCCCTGATTGCCGGTGATGTACGGATAGACGCGTTGGTTCATCTGGATGAGCAGCTCGGCATATTCCGGCGTCGCCCAGAAGTCCTTCACCTTGAACATGGTTTCGTAGAAGGCCTTGTTGTAAGGCGTGGCGTTTTGGAATTCAGGCGACTCGAGCACCTTGGCGCTTGCCGTGTAACCGCCGAGTTCCGCCCATTTCTTCTGCGTATCTTCCTTGATGAACCATTCCAGGAACTTCATCGCCTCTTCCTGATTCTGGGAATAGGAGATGACGGAGATGCCCTGGCCGCCGAGCGCGGCGAACTGGTCGCCGTTCGGTCCTGGAGGGTTGGCGAAGAAGCCGGTGGCCTTTGCATTCGGGTTCGAGGCTTCGTTGATGAGCGCCGGGAAGAAGGCGAAATAGTTCATGCTCATCGCCGCCAGGTTTTCTGTGATCGCCTGGTTGTCCTCGATGAAGAAGCTCTTGGCCCAACCAGGAGGAGTGAAGGAGTAGAGCTCCTTGTAAGCCTCGAGCGCCTTGACGTTCTGCTCGGAGTTGATGATCCCGTCGACCTTGTAACTGGCATAGTCGCCAAGTTCGCCGCCGAAGGAGAAGATGGCGTTCTCGACGCCCATCACCAGAGCGTCATACGAGTTATCGGTATAGATGGCGACGCCGTAGCGCTTCTCGTCGGGACGGTGGAAGAATTCGGCGATGTCGCGCAGCTGCTTCCAGTCCTTCGGTATGCCGAGATCGTAGCCGTACTTGGCCTTGAAGGCCTCCATCTCCTTCGGATCCTCGAACCAGTCCTTGCGATAGGACCAGCCGACCGCGTCGCCCTCGGCCGGGATCGACCAGTATTTGCCGGAGTTGGACGGATATTCGGCGTAGTATTTCACCGTCGCCGGCGCCATCACTTCCTTCAGATTGTGCTTGTTGAAGAAGTCGGTGAGGTCGACATAGTGGCCGGCCTCAGAGGCGGCGCCGATCCACTGGGAGTCGCCGACCACCATGTCGTAGGCGCTGCCCTTGGCGTTGAACTCGGTGAACGCCTTGGTCTGGAAGTCGGGCCAAGGCGTGGTTTCGACCGTGACCTTCACGCCGCTTTCGGCCTCGTAAAGGTTGACGAGTTCCTGCAAATAGTTTGCCGGATCCCATTCAGCCCAGAATATGGTGAGTTCCTTATCCTGCGCGTAGACGGACGTTCCGCAGGCGAGCACTAAGCCGATACCAGCAAGCATACTGGTCATTGTCTTGCGCATAATGATTTCCTCCCTTGTGCGCATTCTACCGTATCATGCGAGCCGGCGGCGAGCCGACCCTGGTAGTTCCTCCCGTGACGGCAGCGTTCCGGTTTTGAGCCTCCTCGCCCAGCCAGAAATGGCTCGCAGCCCTCACATTTAATCCGCTTTATTGTCCTGATCTGGTATTACCAATTTCCGGCGCACGTCAAGCTCTTTCTTGGACGATGGCAGGCCCTCAGACAAGCGGATTCCAGCAACATCTGCCTGTTTTTCTTAAATTTTCCTACTCCTTGATACGCAAGAGCCTTGTTTTGGCTGCGGCGCTACGATTATTGTCGGTACTTGACATCCCAATCTGGTCGAACCAGATCGATACTATTTCGTGGCTATCGCCGGCGCGCTTCTGTCTCCTTTGGCCATCGATTCCACCACTGCAGCTCGTACCAGGGCGCCGGCTGCCCATTGTGCTACCGACATCCTCTTGCGGCTGTCCAGCCCCCATATATCCTTCAGCACGATGAGCACTTCAACGCCGAAGATCAGCGACAGGGCCTGGGCCAGGCGCTTGAATTCGCGTGGCGGCAGCCTGTCCTTGAGCGGCGCGATCGCGTCCTTGAGCAGATCGACGCGATGGCCGCGCGTAAACGCCGGCTCGCCGCCCAGTGTGCCGGCCTGCCGCCGCGCCCACTGGTCGAGCGACAGCTTCAGCGCCGCCTTGAAGGTTGCCTCGAAGGCCTCGATGCGCGGCATGGCCGTGTCGAACAGTTCGACCACCCGGCGCTCGGGATCGGTCGAGGCTGATTTCCAGGTGAGGATCGGCCCGAGCCCTTCGTTGACCACCGCCTGCACCAGCGCCGCCTGGCTTGGAAAATACCGATAGGCGGTGGCGCGCGAGACTTCCGCCGCTTCGGCGACCTCGCTGACCGAGGGCGTGGCGCCCGCCTGCATCAGCCTTGTCGCCGTCTCCAGCATCAACCGCCTTGTGCGCGCCCGCGGTCCGCGCGCGGCAGAGCCGGCGTCCTCGGACACTGCCGCTTGTTGACGTGAGACATTCATGTCAATACGATACGCGCGTCTCAAAAAATTGCAATGGCCATCCCTCTGGTTACGTTGAAGCCCTACGGCGCCCCCCTCTGTCCTGCCGGACATCTCCCCCACGAGGGGGGAGATTGGCTGTCATCTGCACCTTCGCCAATCTCCAACATCGCATGGAAGGCGCCGATCGAGCGAACTGCCGATCTCCCCCCAAG
>NZ_RZTA01000209.1:0-5008 GCF_004023115.1 Mesorhizobium sp. M6A.T.Cr.TU.017.01.1.1 | reverse complement strand
GATGTAGGAAGCGACCGCCACGGCCGCAAATTCAAAAAATTGAACAGACGCCGCGCGTCCAAGCAGCCGCAAAGGACGCTCTAGGCATTTTTAATTCGAGGTCCCTTCCGGAACTTATCCCGGTTCCCGGACATGCGCCCGCCGCCGACGCGTATCGTCCTGGTGCCGCCGGCGACATGGGCAATGACGATGGAGGTGGCGGCGCTGGCGATGCCCGGCATGTTGGCGGGCGAGATCGAGAGAATTGGCGAGCGATTGCGAAGCATTGCTGCCTTCGACGATCGGCGACAGGTCGAGAGCGGAAAGAGCGGTCATGGCGTCTCAGGCCTCCAGGATTTTCTTCTGTCGCGCCATAGCTTCGAAGGCTGCACGGTCGGGAATGGCGATTTCGAGCGGGCCTTCCAGCACGTCGGCGAGTTCGGCGGCTGTCGCTATCTCCATCTGCTCGGTACGGCCGCCGAGATGATGCGTCGACAGCCGGTTGTTGCGGAGCGCATAACGGCGGCCCGGCAAGGCTCGTGCGGCGATTACGGAGGAAAGGAAGTGCGAGGTTGGGTGGGTCGACAGGAAATGGTTGCTGACCGAATAGTCGACCTCATAGTTCTGCTGCATGTCGAAGCGGTAAACTGTCCGCCAGTCGCCGCCGACATTGGCCTGCAGCCGAAAATGATCGCCTGTCTCAACCATGCGGAATGTCTCATGTGGGGTCTTTTGCTCGAGACCCGGTCGAAGCAGGAGCGGCGCTGTCAGTGTCAGTCCGCCGAAGCCGACATCGGCAATATAGGTTCGGCCGTCGAGTTCGACGCGCAGCAACATATGGCTCCGGGCGGTTATGGCATCATCGGGCTGGCCCCAAAGAACGCGTGCGGCAAGGCCGCTGACGGCGAAGCCAAGCGCCTTCAGCACATGCATGAAAATGAGATTGTGCTCGAAGCAATAGCCGCCGCGACCCCGAGCGACGATCTTTTCCTGCAGCGAGGCGAGATCGAGACGAACCGGGTGGCCTAGAAACGGATCGAGATTTTCGAACGGGATTGCCTGCGGGTGTAAGAGATGGAGCGACTTCAGCGTTTCCAGCGAAGCGTCTCTCAAGCCGGTGTATCCGATGCGGGCGAAATAGGCGTCGATGTCGAAGGAGATATCGGTCATGGAAGGGAGCCAGGCTTTGACCAGCTCGATATAGGCATTCAATCCGGGCGCCGCAAACGCCGCGTGCCGGTTTGCGCTGCAGCGCTGTTCGTCTCCTCGATGAGTTCTTCTTCAACCACCGCAGTATGCTGCGCCGCCAGGAAATTGCCGACATGGCTGAGGCCGTCGAAATGATCGCAGAACACCTTGATGACGACCAGCAGCGGCACCGCCATCAGCGCGCCGACGAAACCCCACAGCCAGGACCAGAAGGCGATGGCGATGAGGATCGCCACCGCATTGATCTCGAGGCGGCGGCCAACCACCGTCGGCGTCACGAATTGGCCCTCGACGGTATCGCACAACAGCACGAAGGCCGGCGCCAGCAGCGCGTAGGAGATGCTGTCGAAGCTGATCAGCGCGATGATCGTGACAAGCGTGATTGTAATCAGCGCCCCGATATAGGGCAGGAAATTGAGCAGAGCCGCTGCCGCGCCCCAGACCTGCGGGTTGGGCACGCCGAGTGCCCAGAGGCCGAGTCCGATGACCAACCCCAGGCATGTATTGATGACGGCGACGGTGAGCAGGTAGTGCGAGATTTCACGTTCGACGTCATAGACGACGCGCAGTGCCCGCTTCTTTTCGCTGAGACTGGGGAAGGATTCGACGATCTTCTCATAGAACATCGTGCCGGAGGCGAGCAGGAACAGCGACAGGACGAAGACGATGATGAGGCTGGTGCCTGCCGACAGCAAATTGCTGGCGGCTTGCGGGAGAAGGCCGGATTGCGCCATGGCTACCCTCTGAACGCCCGGCTCCTGGGATGTCTGCGTCAGCCCCTCTATCTGCCGCGAAATCTCCATGATCCTTTCGAAAGGGCGCCGCAGTTGCGCGAGCCGTTCGGTCAGCTGCTGGCCAATCACCGAGGTGTTGTTGATGAGATCAATGACTGGCCCGCTGAGTAGATATCCTGCGACGGCGACGACGCAGAACGACAGCAGCACCAGCAATGTCGCCGACATCACGTCGGGCAAGCCGTGTTTGCGCAGGAAGCGGACGATCGGCGTCAGCGTCAGCGCCAGCAGGAAAGCCAGAATGACCGGCATGAAGAAGGCACGAGCGAAGGAGAGCGCGTAGATCGCCATAAGGATGAAGATGCCGACGAGCAGCGAACGCATCAGATGCGTGTCCGCCCGCGCCTCGACGCGCGGATCCGGGCTTTCGGCAGCGCCTGCGCCCAAAGCGGCGGGGTCGGCTTTCATTCTGGCCCTCGGCGGCACACCACGATTGGTGTACGCTGTTGGCGGAAACGCCTTTGCGGCTTCAAAGTTCCGTTAGAGCGACGTGCGTCCACTTGGACGCACAAAGCACGCTCTAACACTTTGAATCTACGCATCGTGCTTTCCGAAAATCGATTCCGATTTTCGGGCCGATGCGTTAGCCGGCGTTGATGGCAAGGCCGTACTGCGCCCTTGCCAGTGAATCAGGGCCGATGAATCAGGCGGCCGGCGCGGCCACGGCAGGGATGGTCTTCGCCGTTTCCTTGCGCACGATCGGCGCGACCTTGGTGCCGTAGAGCTCGATCGCCTTCATGATCTTGGCGTGCGGCATGGTGCCGATCGCCATTTGCAGCAGGAAGCGGTCGTTGCCGAAGATCCTGTGCTGGGCAACGATCTTTTCGGCCACCTGTTCGGGATTGCCGACGAACAGTGCGCCGTTCGGGCCACGCGACTGGTCGAAATGCGCCCTTGACGTTGGACCCCAGCCACGCTCGCGGCCGATGCGGTTCATCACCTCGGCCTGCGGCCCATAAAAATCGTCGGCCGCCTGGTCGGTGGTCTCGGCGATGAAGCCGTGGACGTTGAGGCTGGTGGCGAGATCAGCCGGATCGTTGCCGGCCCGTTTGGCCGCCTCCCTGTAAATGTCGAACAACGGCGCGAACCGTGCCGGCTCACCGCCGATGATGGCCAGCGCCAGCGGCAGGCCGAGCGCACCGGCCCGCGCGGCCGATTGCGGCGTGCCGCCAATCGCGATCCAGATCGGCAATCTGTCCTGGAAGGGGCGGGGATAGACGCCACGATCGTTGATCGGAGCGCGCAGCCTGCCCGACCAGGTCACCTTGACATGATCGCGGATGGCAAGCAGCAGGTCGAGCTTTTCGGCAAAGAGCTCGTCATAGTCTTCTAGATTGTAGCCGAACAGCGGGAAGGATTCGATGAACGAGCCGCGCCCGGCCATGATCTCAGCCCGGCCGCTGGAGAGAAGGTCGAGCGTCGCAAACTGCTGGAAGACGCGGACAGGATCATCGGAGGAAAGCACGGTGACCGCGCTGGTCAGCTTTATGCGCCTGGTGCGTTCGGCGGCCGCGGCCAGGGCCACGACTGGCGCTGAAGCCGCATAGTCGGGACGGTGATGCTCGCCCAGCCCAAACACGTCGAGGCCGACCTGGTCGGCCAGCTCGATCTCCTCGACTAGGTTGCGCAGCCGCTCATGCGCGCCGATGGCGCCGGGGCCCGGTTCCGGGCTGACGTCGGCGAAGGTATAGAGACCGAGTTCCATCATGTGTCATCCTGGCGTTTATTTTTCGCGCTACAGGTAGCGACCAGTCCGCCGCGCCGCCAGAGGGGCGGATGGTGAACAGTGCATGTCCGTTTCAGCCGAATTCAGCCGAAAAGGCGTCTCCCGACTGCAACAGCTCAGAATTTCATGGCTGGCATACCGTTTTGGCGCTTGAACTCTGGGTTTTCACGCGTATGTAAGCCTCGCAAATTGACTCCAGGGAAGTGGACTTGGCTATCTATAGGGAAAAAGACGTTTTCGAGCGGCGCAATGCCGCAAACGAGGCAAAGAAGGCGCTTCTCGAGCGCTTCAAGGCAAAGCCGGCAGCAGACGATCCAGCAGTGCTGGCACGACAGGCCGAACGCAAGGCAATCCTCGAAGCTCGTGCGATACGCGAGGCCGAAAAGGCCAGGCTGAAGCAGGAAAAGCTGGCGCGCGAAGCGGCCGAGAAGGCCGAGCGCGAAGCGGCTGCCGAAGCAGCGCGTATCGCTGCCGAAGAAGCGGCGCAGGCGGAAGCGAAGATCCGGGAAGCCGAAGAGAACGAGCGCATCGCTCGTTTGCTCGCCGACGAGGCCGAGCGCAAGGCTAAGCGCGACGCGCGCTATGCGGCGCGCAAGCAGCGCACCGGCAGGACGCCCCCGGGCTTTTCGGCTCGCTAGCGCTCCTACAGCGCGATTTCACCAAGCAAATTCAGGGCCGCCTTGCAGCGGCCCTGAAGGCGTTTGTGTTGCAATCTTGCAGCCAAACTAGGCCGCGAGCTTCAGCCCCATGATGCCGCAGACGATGAGCGCGATGCAGGCCAGCCTGATCGCCGTCGCAGGCTCGCCGAGCAGCCAGATGCCAAGCAGCGCCGTGCCGACTGTGCCGATGCCGGTCCACACCGCATAGGCCGTGCCGACCGGCAGCGTCTTCAGCGCCAGTCCGAGCAAGGCGAGACTGACGACCATCGAGACAACCGTCAGGACCGTCGGCAGCGGCTTCGAAAACCCATCAGTGTATTTGAGGCCGATCGCCCAGCCGATCTCGAACAGGCCAGCGAAGAAGAGAAGAATCCACGACATCGGAACGCTCCATTGAATTGCGGGTCGTCCCGGTCTTTTCGGAAAGCGCGAAGTCGTCTTCGCTGCATTGATATAGAAATTTCGGGTGCCCAATCAACAGCAGCGCCGGCGGCATTTCAGGACCAATCGCTGACTGTCGATTGGTCCTGAAATGCCGCCGGTCATGGCCTTGCGCCGAAACGCCGAGACTTACCTGTCCTTGAGTTTGGTCGCCTTGACGGGCGGCGCCTTCAGGGTCGGGGCAGCGGCGGGGTTCTTTC
>NZ_RZTA01000208.1:0-5032 GCF_004023115.1 Mesorhizobium sp. M6A.T.Cr.TU.017.01.1.1 | reverse complement strand
TCAGGCTATGCCGCGCAGGTCGCCTCATCGATCAAACGCATCGAGATGACGCTGCCCGGCCTGCAGGAACTGGCGCAAGGCGGCACCGCTGTCGGCACCGGTCTCAACGCGCCGGTCGGTTTTGCCGAGAAGGTGGCGGCGCGCATTGCTGACATCACCGGCATCGCCTTCGTCACCGCGCCGAACAAGTTCGAGGCGCTGGCGGCCCATGATTCCATGGTGTTCTCGCATGGCGCCATCAACGCCTGCGCTGGCGCCCTGTTCAAGATTGCCAACGACATTCGTCTGCTCGGCTCCGGCCCGCGCTCCGGCCTTGGTGAACTGTCGCTGCCGGAAAACGAGCCGGGTTCATCGATCATGCCGGGCAAGGTCAACCCCACCCAGTGCGAGGCGTTGACGCAGGTCTGCATCCAGGTGTTCGGCAACAATGCGGCTGTGACCTTCGCCGGCAGTCAGGGCCATTTCGAGCTCAACGTCTACAACCCGCTGATGGCCTATAATTTCCTGCAGTCGGTGCAGCTGCTCGCCGACGCCTCCATCTCCTTCACCGACAATTGCGTTGTGGGCATTGAGGCGCGGGAAGACAACATCAAGGCCGCCCTGGACCGTTCGCTGATGCTGGTGACAGCACTGGCGCCGACCATCGGCTACGACAATGCCGCCAAGATCGCCAAGACCGCGCACAAGAACGGTACAACCTTGCGCGAGGAAGCGCTGGCCACCGGGCTGGTCACCGAAGCCGACTACGACCGCCTGGTGCGGCCGGAGGACATGACGCATCCCGGGTGACGTGACGTCATCCCCGATGATTTTTGCGCTGATCGCAGAAACGTTACTGCTGTGAACGATCTGTAACCAAATCCGCATCTTTGGTGAACAGTCGACCTGCTCTATCTGGATGGCACTACAACCCCTTCCGGAGAGAGTCACCATGTCCACCAACACGTCCGTTGCCGGTTCCGGCACCGTTTCCAACGCCTCGGCCACCATCCTGCTTGGCCGCGTCCTGCTTTCAGTCATCTTCGTGCTTTCCGGTTTCGGCAAGCTTACCGCGATCGCCGGCACCGCAGGCTACTTCGGCAGCATGGGCCTGCCGATGCCGACCGTAACGGCTGTTGTCGTCGGCCTGATCGAGCTGCTCGGCGGTCTCGCCATCCTCATCGGTTTCCAGACCCGGATCACCGCCTGGGTGCTGGCAGTCTTCACTGTCGCCACGGCGCTGGTCGCCCACACCGGCTGGGCCGATCAAATGCAGATGATCAGCTTCATGAAGAACCTGGCGATTTCCGGCGGTTTCCTCGTGCTGGCTTCCTCGGGCGCCGGCGCCTATTCGGTCGACGCCAGGCGCGGCTGACGCAAGCTAGTAGCTGTTGCAGCAAGGGGCGCGGAATTTTCCGCGCCCCCTTTTCGTTGGCGATCTATCAGACTTTCGATTGGCCGGGCCGAGTGGCCTGGCCCGAATTTCTGCTAAGACCGAGGCGTCGGGGAAGAACAGGCCAACCGGCGTGGCCGACATCGGAGGTGACCAATGCCCCGCAATGCGCTGCTCCTGCTTTCCCGATTGCTGCTCGCCGCCCTGTTCGTTCCGTCCGGCTTCCACGCGCTTACCGACATTGCAGGCACATCAGGCTATTTTGCCAGCCTCGGCCTGCCGCTGCCGACATCCGTAGCCTGGGCGACGGGCCTGTTCGAGCTGATCGCCGGACTGCTCATCCTCGTCGGCCTCAAGACGCCGATCGTGGCACTCCTGCTTGCCGCCTTCTGCATCGCGGCAGGCTTCATCGGCCATTATGGCCAAGGTGGCGACGATCCGACGCTGGCCTTCATGCATTCACAGATGCTGATGAAGGACATCGCGCTATCCGGCGGTTTTCTGGCGCTGGCGATGGCTGGCGCAGGCGCCTATTCGATCGACGGCTGGACACTTAAAGCGCGTCGCGTCTGAAGGGATTCATGCGACGCGCTTTAAGTTGTTGTTTTTATGCATGTTGTTATCCCAAAATCGCTGCGCACTTTTGGGCGACATGCATTAGGATCGGCCCTGAAACGACTTGACCGACACAAGCTACTTGACTGAGCCGGACTACTTGGCTGGCATATTGGGGCCGCCCTCGACCGCCAGCACCAGTCGGCGATTGGTGACCCTCGCCAGTTGCGCCAGGCGGCCGGCAGGCCGCTCGCCGTAAAGATCGGCCAGCGACGCCGGCAGCACAAGCGCAAGCACGCCATTGCCGCGATTCTCCCATTTCAGCCGCGGCATGACGCCCGGCATCGCCGCCGTCAGCACGTAGACGACGCGCATCACCGCGGCCAGTGCGCGGGCGCGCTCGAGATAGCGCGGCGTCGCCAGCCCCCGGATTTCCGGAGCGGCATCGTTGAACAAGCCCTCGTGGCGAAACAGGTTGACAAGCGCCAGGAAGGCGCGCCCGGGATGGTCGACGCCGATGAAGGAGGCATGAGCGATGATGTTGAGCGACTGCTTGCCGCGATATTCGGGATGCGCGCGCCAACCGATGTCGGCAAGCAGACAGGCGGCCTGGCGATAGCGCCTCTCGTCGTCGGTCTCGTCGATGCCGAAGGCGGCAAAGGTCTTGCCCGTCCACTCGACAAGCTCATGCGCGTGGGTGACCGAGCGCGAGCGCAGCCGGGCGAGTTCCTCCGAAGCCGAGATCAGCGGATCTGCCTTCTGCTCGGCCTCGCCGAGCAGCGAATAGAGAAAGCCCTCGCGCACGCCCAGCGCCGAGACGATGATCTTGGACGGCTGCATCGCCGCCATGATCTCCTGGAGCACGATGGCGCCATAAGGCAGCAGCGAGCGGCGGTTCTTCGAGACGCCTTCGATACCCTTCACCTTCTCGATCTCACCCTTGGCCACCTGCTTCAGGAAGTTCGCGGCGCTTTCGATGCCGATCTCGTAATGGTGCATGACGCTCAGCGGATAGTTGGTCATTTCCATGTGCAGCCGGGCGAGGTTTCGCCAGGTGCCGCCGACCGCATAGAATGGCCTGCCCCGCCCGCCTTTCAGGAGCTTTGCCTTCGCAAGCTCGTCGCGCGCTATCTTTCCGGCCTGGGCCAGTGAGTTCTTCGCCATGTCCTGCAAGCGCAGGCCGCCCAGCGGCAGCGTGATGCCGTCGCCGATCGTCTCGCCGTCGACGTCCACCAGCTCAAGGCTGCCGCCACCGAGGTCGCCGGCGATGCCGTCAGCCGGATGGAAGCCGGAAATGACGCCAAGCGCGGAATAATGGGCTTCCTGGCGTCCGCTCAGCACCTGGACCTCGGTCTTGAGCACATCTTCGGCGCGGTGGATGAAATCGGGACCGTTGACCGCCTCGCGGGCAGCCGCGGTCGCCAGCACATACATGTGCTCGGCGCCGGCCTGCTCGGACAGCGCACGGAAACGGCGAAACTCCTCCATCGAGCGCGTCACCGCCTCGGGGTCCAGCTTTCCGGTCGACACGATGCCGCGACCGAGGCCAGCCAGCATCTTTTCGTTGAACAGCGTGGTCGGCGAGCGCGCCAGCCCCTCATAGACGACAAGACGGATCGAGTTCGACCCGATGTCGATGATGGACAGCGGTCGGCGGTCCTGAAGCCGGCCCTGGGACGTTGAAATCATCAGCCGGTCGCTGCGCCGTTTTTCTTGCGGCGCTTGAACTGCGCGATGCGCTTGGGCGCATGCGATTTCAGCGCATCACCCCGTCCGGAAAGGCTCGGATTGGTCATGAAATATTCCTGCGCGTTGAACGGTTCCTCGCCCTCCTCAAGCACGGCGCGCCGGGAGGTTCCGTCAGCCAATACGTCGAAACTTTGCTGGTTGTCCATGATGTTGCCCAGCATGATCTGGCCGAGGACTTGTTCATGCACCGTTGGATTGGTGATCGGCACCATGGTTTCAACACGACGGTCAAGATTGCGCGGCATCAAATCGGCCGATGAGATGTAGACGACCGCCCCGTCCGACGGCAGTCCATGGCCGTTGCCGAAACAATAGATGCGGCTGTGTTCGAGGAAGCGGCCGACGATCGACTTGACCCTTATGTTTTCCGACAGGCCCGGCACCTGAGGCCTCAGGCAGCAGATGCCGCGCACGACTAGATCGATCTCGACGCCAGCGCGGCTGGCGTCATAGAGCGCGTCGATGACGATCGGGTCGACCAGCGAATTCATCTTCATCCAGATGCGGGCCGGCCTGCCCTCCAGCGCATGGGCAATCTCGGCCGAAATGTGCTTGAGGATGCGCTTGCGCAGCGTGAAGGGCGAGATGGCCAGCCGCATCTCCTCGGTCGGCTCGGCGTAGCCGGTGATGAAGTTGAACAGCTGGGCGACATCGCGGGCGATCGTCGGATCGGTGGTGAAGAAGGACAAGTCGGTGTAGATGCGCGCGGTGACCGGGTGATAGTTGCCGGTGCCGAGATGCACGTAGTTGCGCAGCTTGCCGTCCTCGCGCCGCACCACCAGCGACATTTTTGCGTGGGTCTTCAGCTCGAGGAAGCCGAACACGACCTGAACGCCGGCGCGCTCGAGATCGCGGGCCCAGCGGATGTTGGCTTCCTCGTCGAAACGCGCCTTGAGCTCGACCAGCGCCGTCACCGACTTGCCGGCCTCGGCCGCGTCGACCAAGGCGCGCACGATCGGGCTGTCGTTCGAGGTGCGATAGAGCGTCTGCTTGATCGCCACCACTTCCGGATCGGCCATCGCCTGGCGCAGGAACTGCACCACCACATCGAAGGATTCGTAGGGGTGGTGAACGATGATGTCCTTCTCGCGTATAGCAGCGAAACAGTCACCGCCATGCTCGCGGATGCGCTCGGGAAAGCGCGGATTATAGGGCGTGAACTTGAGATCGTCGCGGGCGATGGCGACGATCTCGGAAATCTGGCTGAGCGCCAGCGGACCGGTGAGCACGCTGATGCGGCTCGACGAGACGCCAAGCTCGCCGGCGACGAACTCGCGCAGCTCGGCCGGCATCAGCTTGTCGAATTCGATGCGGATGACCGAGCCGCGGCGGCGGCGCTTCAGCGCCGTCTCGAAC
>NZ_RZTA01000207.1:0-5096 GCF_004023115.1 Mesorhizobium sp. M6A.T.Cr.TU.017.01.1.1 | reverse complement strand
CCCTCATACTGCGAGAGCGCCGTGATCAGCATTTCTTTGGTGGCGATGTCGAGGTGGTTGGTCGGCTCGTCCAGCACCAGAAGGTTGGGCGGGTCGAACAGCATCAAGGCCATCACCAGCCGCGCCTTCTCGCCACCCGACAGCACCCGGCATTTCTTCTCGATCTCGTCACCGGAAAAGCCGAAGCAGCCGGCAAGCGCCCTGAGCGGCGCCTGGCCGGCCTGCGGAAACGCGTCCTCCAGCGTCTGGAACACGGTGCGTTCGCCCTCCAGCACTTCCATGGCGTGCTGGGCGAAATAGCCCATCTTGACGCTGGGCCCGCGCGCCACCGTGCCATTGTCCGGCTCGGAAGCACCGGCCACCAGCTTCAAGAGCGTCGACTTGCCGGCGCCGTTGATGCCCATCACGCACCAGCGCTCGCGGCGGCGCACCTGGAAATCCAGCCCCTCATAGATCGAGCGACTGCCATAGCTTTTGTGGATGTTCTTCAACGTCACCACGTCCTCGCCGCAGCGCGGCGCCGGCTGGAAATCGAACGACACCTTCTGGCGGCGCTTGGGCGGCTCGACGCGGTCGATCTTCTCCAGCTTCTTCACCCGGCTCTGCACCTGGGCGGCATGCGAAGCGCGCGCCTTGAAACGCTCGATGAAGGCGATCTCCTTGGCCAGCATCGCCTGCTGGCGCTCGAACTGCGCCTGCTGCTGCCGGTCGGCGATCGCCCGCTGCTGCTGGTAGAATTCATAGTTGCCGGAGTAAGCGGTCAGCGAGCCGCCATCGATCTCCACCACCTTGTTGACGATGCGGTTCATGAACTCGCGGTCGTGCGAAGTCATCAGCAGCGCGCCGTCGTAACCTTTCAGGAACTGCTCCAGCCAGATCAGGCTTTCCAGGTCGAGATGATTGCTCGGCTCGTCGAGCAGCATGGCGTCGGGCCGCATCAGCAGAATCCTGGCCAGCGCCACGCGCATTTTCCAGCCGCCGGAAAGCTTTCCGACGTCGCCGTCCATCATCTCCTGGCTGAAGCCGAGGCCGTCGAGCACCTCGCGGGCGCGGCCATCCAGCGCATATCCGTCGAGCTCCTCGAACCGCGCCTGCAGGTCGCCATAGCGGGCGATGATGGCGTCCATTTCACCTGATCGCTCCGGGTCGCCCATGGCGGCTTCGAGCTCGCGCATCTCGGCTGCCACTTCGCTCACCGGCCCGGCGCCGTCCATCACTTCGGCGACAGCGCTACGGCCTTCCATGTCGCCGACATCCTGGCTGAAATAGCCAATAGTGACACCGCGATCGACCGAGACTTGGCCCTCGTCGGGCTGCTCCTCACCGTTGATCATGCGAAACAGCGTCGTCTTGCCGGCGCCGTTGGGGCCGACCAGCCCGACCTTCTCGCCCTTCTGCAGGGAGGCAGAGGCTTCAATGAAGACGATCTGCCGGCCGTTCTGCTTGCTGATGCTTTCCAGTCGAATCATACTTTTCACGCGTGCCCAAGGGATTTTCCCTGGCCCAATACGCGATAGGCCGCGCCTGCGGAAGCCCGCAAATCAATGGGAATACGTCGCCAGATAGATGCCGGCCAGATAGATGCCGGAACGATCCGCTGAGCGTTCAGATCGAGTTCGAACTGAATTAGCGGAACCTTGGATACCGCCGGCAGTTTAGAAAGATAGGCTCAAACACCGAAAGGAGGATGAGATGAAGACGCTAACCGCTATTTTGCTCGCCACCTCTATGATCGGCCTGACCGCCGGCACGGCAAGCGCCACTTGCCATGAGACGACCGCATCGATCGAAGCTCAATCAGGCATCGCAAAAGACGCAACGCGTGCGCCCCTCGAAACCGACGCGAATACCGGCAACAGGGTCGAGGGCGGCCCGGCCAGCAAGGACGCCAACACCATGCCGCTTGCCAACCAGGAAGGCGGTGGGGATAAAAACCTTGCCACTTCGCAGCAGGATGTCGAAGCGCAGCAGGAGGGCGAAAAGACGGCAGCGGCCAAAGCCGACCCCTGCAAGCCGGATTGACGCGGATTGAAAGACTGGCCGCAGACGCTGCGCTGGATGCCGTGGCACCAGCCGAAGCGCGATGTTACCCAATCCCTCCCGTCTCCGCATAGGCGCCGGCGACGCGTCCGTCCTCAAGACGCACGACGGCGGTGACGATTGAGCCGTACGAGCCGCGCCAGACGCTGTGGATCGCCTGGTGCGTGGCAGCCGGTACGACCGCACGCCCGGTGAAGCGCGCGCCGGTCCGCTGCATGGCCACAGGCTCGCCGTTGACATGAATTTTCACGCTGGTCTCGGCTCCGGCCTCGCCATGCACATCAAGCGTGATTGTTATCTCGTCCTGGCCACCCGCATGCCGCGCCTCGGCGGCAAGCGTGACGGTCACCGGCACATCCTTGGTCGTGATGTCGCCATGCCGGGCGGCAAAGACATCGTCGGCCAATTCCGGCGTGCGCGGCGGCCGGGTGCGGCGCTGGCCAGCGTGCTCGAAGTCGCCAGCCAGCCGAAGCAGTTTCGTATCCTCATAAGCCTTGCCGGCGAAGGTGAGGCCGACCGGCATGCCGATATCGGCCATCGTGCCCATCGGCACGGTGACGGTCGGAATACCCAGGTGGCGCGGCACAAGATTGCCGTTGGCGACCCAGGTGCCGTTGCGCCACGCAAGTGCCGCGGACGCCTCGTTGACATCCGCGTCGGCCGGCCCGACATCGGCGACGGCGGGAAACACCACCGCATCGAGCCCTTGCGCGTCGAGCCAGTCCTCGAAATCGATCCGCCGCGTCGCCTCCAGGCCCTTCAAGCCGGCCTCCAGCTCGGGAATGGCCTCGAACGGTGTGACGCCGCGCATGGCTCGCTCGGCATATTCCGCCAGATCGAAACTGTCGTCATAGCGGTCCGGCAGCGTGCCCGGCGGCTGAGGAAAGATTTTTGCGCCGTCGACCGAGGCGAGATCGGGGATGGCAGGGTCCGCATTGGCGCGCAGGAAATCGTCCCAAGCCGAAATGCATAGGTCCCATATCTCGCGCTCGGCGAATTCTTCCTGAACCAGCCCACGATCGACCATGTTTTTTGTGCCCGGCCGGTCGCGCTCGTAGTTGGAGACGACGGGAAAATCGACCTCGACCACATCCGCGCCGAGCCGTCGCAAATCCGCTGCCGCCTGCTCCCACAGCTTGAGCACCGACGCGCGGGTCTGGATCGGAACGTCAACCTCCGTGTCGCGGCCGATATACATGCGAGGAACGCCGAGCCGCATGCCTTGCAGCGCCCCCTCCGGCTCGAGTCCGGCGTAGCGCGGCGGCCGCACGGCCGAGCTCTTCGGCAATGCCACCCAGGGCTGCGCACGCCAGAAATCGCCCCTGGTGTTCGGGTCGTCGGCGACGATCACGTCGAGCAGTTCGAGCATATCGGCAACGCTGCGCGTATGCGGCACCACCACGTCCATCGTCGGCACCAGCGGCCAGTTGCCACGCACGGAAATGACGCCACGCGACGGCGTGTAGGCGACCAGCGCGTTGTTCGACGCCGGCGCCCGGCCGGAGGACCATGTCTCCTCGCCCAGCCCGAAGGCGGCGAAGCTGGCGGCGGTCGCGGTGCCGGAGCCGTTCGACGATCCAGAGGCGAAGGCGGCGGTCAGCCAGTCGGCATTGTAGGGGCTTTCCGCCCGGCCATAGACGCCGCGCTGCATGCCGCCATTGGCCATCGGCGGCATGTTGGTCAGCCCGATCAGCACCGCGCCGCCGGCCCTCAGTCTTCCGATGGTAAAGGCGTCCTCGTTGGCGGTGAGGTGCTCGAAAGCGGGCGAGCCGGCGGCCACCGACAAGCCCGCCACCTTATAGCTGTCCTTGGCGGTGTAGGGGATGCCGTCCAGCGGCCCGAGCGTCGCGCCGTCCCGGCGGCGCCGGTCGGACGCGGCCGCCTCTTCGAACATCTTTGGATTGAGCACGGGAACGGCGTTGAGGGTGATGCCATGCCGGTCGTAGTGCGCAATTCTGCGCAGGCAGGCGCCGACCAGCTCGACGCTGGTGACGGTGCCGGCCTCCAGCGCCCGCCGCAACTGTTCGATCGACGCCTCGACGAAGTGGAGATTCGTCATGTTCGGTCCCTACACCCTGGGCGACGATGGGGCCTTGGGCCGATTTTGTACAGGTCGCGTTTGCCCTCGAAACTAATCTGCGCGGAGGAGCTTACGGCGATCACTCCGGCGCGCCCGGAAACAGCGCTACCGCGTCACCGCCGCCTGCCGGCCAGTCCCGGATGGTGCGGTCGTAGCCGCCGGTCAGCACCGTGCCGTCGGCGGCGAATGCCACCGCGTAGACCGGGCCGGACCGGCTGTCGAACAGGGCGGTCTCGTTGCCGGTTTCCACGTCCCACAGCCGTGCCGTGCCGTCGAGCGAACCGGAGAGCAGCCGCTTGCCGTCGGTCGACAGCGCCAGCGCATAGACCGTACCCGAATGACCATCGAGGCGGCGGACTTCGCGACCGACGTCGAGATCCCAGAGCTTGATCGTATAGTCGCCGCTGCCGGTGATCAGATGGCGCCCGTCGGCCATGAACACCACGCCATAGGGGCCACGCTCGTGCCCGTGCCAGCTGCGCAGCTGCTTGCCCGTGTCGATGTCCCATAGCTTCAGCGTGCCCTCGATACTGCCGCTGATCGCGCGTGTGCCATCGGGCGAGACGGCGACCCCGCTGATCGACCAGTCGTGCCCCGGCATCACATGCAGCACCGAGCCTTTCTCGATATCCCAGACGATGACCCTGCCGGTGTCGTGCCCGCTGACCGCACGTTTGCCGTCGGGACTGATCGCGAGCTTGTTGACGCCACCGTTCTGGCCTGACGAGAATACATGCAGCACAGCGCCATCGGAGAGCTGGCGCAGCACGATCTCGCCATCGTCGCCGGCCGTCAGCGCCCGCGCCCCATCGGGCAGGAAAAGCGCTGTCCGCGCCATGTCCTTGTGGACGCCGAGAGTGCGGATCAGGCGCTTGCCGTCGATATCCCAGAGCTTGATCGTGCGGTCGGTGCTGGCGCTCAGGATCGAGTGCCCGTCAGGCGCAACTGCCAGCCAGACGACGGGCTCGCGGTGGCC
>NZ_RZTA01000206.1:0-5125 GCF_004023115.1 Mesorhizobium sp. M6A.T.Cr.TU.017.01.1.1 | reverse complement strand
GTGATGACGGGTATGCTGGCCTCCTTCAGGATGGGCAGCGCCGCCTCGATCGCCTCGGTGCAGAGGAAACCAACGACCACGCCGACTTTCGCCGCGGCGAATTCCCTGGCTGCGGCAGCCCCGCCATCTGCCGTGCAGCCGTCGTCGACCATCTTGAGCTGGACACCGTTCGCCTCTGCCGCCAGGCCGGCGCCCGCCTCGATCTGCTTGCCGAGGATCGCCGACGGTCCGGATAGCGGTGCTGCAACGCCGACCAGCAGCGTCTCAGCGTTCGCATTGCCGGCGAGAGACAGCCAGCCCAGCACCGCTATTGTCGTTGTCCTGGGTCGCATGCGGGCGAAGAATTCCTCCGCGCCGGTCGCGTGTTTGCCGGCGCCACTTCCTGCCAAGACCTAAAGGCTGGCTAGCTTCCACGCAACACGCGAAATTCAGGATGCATGTCAACCACTTCGCTTGTGGCATGCAATATGCCGCCATATATAACGGTTGGGTTCACCTCGCTCCAAACCAATGGAAATCGCCGGTGCTGAAAAAGAACGACATAGGGCCGCAGGCCTATCGCGACGCGATGAGCCATTTTGCCGGCCACGTCCATGTGGTCACCACCGATGGCCCCAGTGGCAGGCGCGGTGCGACGGTCATTGCGGCCTGTTCGGTCTCGGACACGCCGCCGACCATCCTGGTTTGTCTCAATAGCGAAAATCCCAAGAACGAGCCGTTCGTCAGGAACGGCAAGTTCGCCTTGAACACGCTGGCTTCGCACCAGGAGGCGTTGGCGGTCGGCTTTTCCGGTCTCACAGGCCTGCCGGTCGAGGAACGTTTCGCGCTGGGCGAGTGGGACGTGATCTCGACCGGTGCGCCGACGTTGAAGGGCGCGCTTGCCGTGTTCGACTGCGAACTGATCGACATCAAGGATCTGGCCACCCACCGTGTGCTTTTTGGCAAGGTGACAGGCCTGCGCATCGGCGATAATTTGCGGCCGCTGATCTATCACGACCGCGACTACCACGTTCTGTGACGGGTATGGTTGCACTCACGGAGAGAGCATGACCGAGTTGAAACCGCGTCCCGCGCCGCGGACGATCGACGAGACGCTCGATCTCCTGACCGGCGCGGATTATGTGGCGGATCGGTCGTTGGCGACCGTGCTGTTTTTATCGCTGCGCATGAAACGGCCGCTGTTCCTCGAAGGCGAGGCCGGTGTCGGCAAGACCGAGATCGCCAAGGTGCTGGCGCAAGCGCTCGGCCGCCGGCTGATCCGCCTGCAATGCTATGAAGGCCTCGATGTCTCGTCGGCCGTCTACGAGTGGAACTACGCCGCGCAGATGATCGAGATCCGCATGGAGGAGGCGGCCGGCAAGGTCGATCGCTCCGACATGGAGCGCAACGTCTTTTCCGAAAAATACCTGATCCGCCGCCCGGTGCTCGACGCACTGACCGGCAAGGCCGGCGCCGCTCCGGTCTTCCTGATCGACGAGCTAGACCGCACCGACGAGGCCTTCGAGGCATTCCTGCTCGAGATCCTCTCCGACTTTCAGGTGACAGTGCCCGAACTCGGCACGATCAAGGCGGAGGAGTCGCCGATCGTCATCATCACCACCAACCGCACCCGCGAGATCCACGACGCGCTGAAGCGGCGTTGCCTCTATCACTGGGTCGATTATCCCAATGCCGAGCGCGAATTGGAGATCGTGCGCAGAAAAGTGCCGCAGGCCAACAGCCGGCTGTCGGCGGAGGTGGTTTCGTTCATCCAGAAGCTGCGCCAGATTGAGCTGTTCAAGGTGCCGGGTGTCGCCGAGACCATCGACTGGGCCGGCGCGCTGACCGAACTCGACAAGGTGGCGCTCGATCCGGAAACCGTTTCCGACACGATCGGCGTGCTGCTGAAATACCAGGACGACATTGCCCGTATCGAGCAGGGCGAAGGCCGGCGCATCCTCAACGAGGTGAAGGCCGAGCTTTCGGCGGCGGAGTAGGGCGATGGCAACGTCGCGTCCCGAACCGAAAGAGGCCACGCCGGACGGGCGGATCGCCGACAACATCGTCTATTTCGCCCGCACCTTGCGCAAGGCCGGCATGCGGGTCGGCCCGGCCTCAGTCAAAGACGCGATCGAGGCGGTGCTGGCCGCCGGCATCGGTTCCCGCGACGATTTCTACTGGACGCTGCATGCCGTTCTGGTCTCGCGGCATGAGGATCACCCCACCTTCGACGAGACGTTCCGGCTGTTCTGGAAATCGCACGAGCTGATCGAAAAGATGCTGGCGATGTTTTCGCCGGTGGCGCCCGACATTAGGGAGAAGCAGAAGCCGCGCGCCGCGGAAAACCGCGTCAGCCAGGCGATGTTCGAGGGTCATCAGAAGAACCAGCCGGTGCAGGAAATCCCCGAGATCGAGGTCGACGCCCGCTTCACCTTTTCCGGCAACGAGGTGCTGAGGGGCAAGGATTTTGCCCAGATGAACGCCGCCGAGATGACTGACGCCAAGAAGGCGATCGCCGAGTTGCGGCTGCCCTTCGACATGGTCAGGACACGGCGCTTCAAATCCAATGCGCATGGCCGCCGCATCGATCCGCGCGCCATGATGCGCTCGGCCGCGCGCACTGGCGGCGAACTGATCCTGCCGAAATTCCGGTCACCGCGCGAGGTTCATCCACCGCTGGTCGTGCTTGCCGATATTTCCGGTTCGATGAGCCAGTACACGCGCATCTTCCTGCATTTCCTGCATGCGCTGACCGAAAAGCGCCGGCGCGTGCACGCTTTCGTTTTCGGCACCAGGCTGACAAATCTGACGCGGCAGATGCGCCATCGCGATCCCGACGCGGCACTCGCCGATTGTTCGGCGGCGGTGAAGGACTGGTCGGGTGGCACCCGCATCGGCGATACGCTGGCCGAATTCAACCGGCTGTGGTCGCGGCGCGTGCTGGGGCAGGGCGCTGTCGTTCTCCTGATCACCGATGGGCTGGAGCGCGACGACGTTGCCGGCCTGTCGGAGGAAATGGAGCGTCTGCACAAATCCTGCCGGCGGCTGATCTGGTTGAACCCGCTGCTGCGCTTCGACGGTTTCGAGGCCCGCGCCCGTGGCGTCAAGGCGATGCTGCCGCATGTCGACGAGTTCCGCTCGGTGCACAATCTCGATGCGCTCGCCGACCTCTGCGCGTCGCTGGACAAGAATTCGGCGCGCTCCGTCGACCCACGCCGATGGATTGAGGGTGGCGCGAGAAGCGCCGCATAGCCATATGTTTTCTCCGGGAGAAACGGTGATGGAAAGCAGTATTTATCTCGACGAGGCACGCGATCCGCTGATCATCGCTGAAGGCTGGATGAAGGACGGCAAGGATGTCGCCATTGCCACTGTGGTCGAGACCTGGGGCTCGGCGCCGCGTCCGGTCGGCAGCCATCTTGTCATCGACGCGGACGGCAATTTCCACGGCTCCGTCTCTGGCGGCTGCGTCGAAGGCGCGGTGGTGACCGAGGCGGTCGACGTCATCGACAGCGGCAAGGCTAAGATGCTGGAGTTCGGCGTCGCCGACGAAACCGCCTGGCAGGTCGGCCTGTCCTGTGGTGGGCGCATCAAGGTCTATGTCGAGCGGTTGGGTTAGAAGCATGATCCCGAACCGAATGTCCGCGTCAGCGAAAAGTGGGAACCGGTTTTCGGACAAGATCATGCTCAAACAAGAGATCTTTTGATGGATCCATTCGCCTTAAAGACGCTGAACGCCGAACGCCGCGCCCGCCGCGCGGCGATCCTGGTCACCGATCTCGGTGACGGCCGCGATCGCATCGTGCGCGAAGGCGATCAGGTTGCCGGCGAATTGGGCGCTGCAATTGCCAAGGCGTTTCGATCAGGCAATTCCGGGTCGGTCGAGGCGGAAGGACGAACCTTCTTCCTCAATGCCTATCTGCCGCAGCCGCGCCTGTTGGTGATCGGCGCCGTTCATATCAGCCAGGCACTGGCACCGATGGCCAAGATCGCCGGCTATCCCGTCGAGATCGTCGATCCGCGCACGGCCTTTGCCACAGCAGACCGCTTTCCCGATGTGGCGCTGCATGCCGAATGGCCGGAGGACATCCTGAAACGCCAGCCGCTCGACAGCTATACGGCGCTGGCCGCCGTCACCCATGATCCGAAGATCGATGACTTCGCGCTGAAGGCGGCGCTCGACGCCAACTGCTTCTATGTCGGGGCGCTCGGCAGCCGCAAGACCCATGCTAAGCGCGTCGAACGCCTGCTGGCATTGGGCGCGACCGCCGACCAGATCGCCCGCATCCACGCGCCGATCGGCTTGGACATCGGCGCCGCGAGCCCGGCCGAGATCGCGGTAGCGGTGCTGGCACAGGCGATCCACGCCTTTCGCTCGCGTGGCCTCGAAGCCAAGGATGCGGTGGCGTGAAATTCGGCCCGATCCCGATCGACACGGCCGAGGGTGCGGTGCTGGCGCATGCCACCACGGCCGGAGAACGGCGCTTCCGCAAGGCGCACAAGCTGAGCGCCGACGATGTGTCTTTGCTCAGGGCAGCAGGGATTTCGGAGGTTGTCGCGGCTGTTCTTGCTCCCGACGATTTAAGCGAGGACGCTGCCGCCGAAAAAATCGCCGAAAGCATGATCCACCGCAACATTGAGGCTAAGCCTGCTGCGACCGGACGGGTCAATCTCCATGCTCAAGCGGCCGGCATCTTCACCGTCGATGCGGCGATGATCGACGCCATCAACGCCGTCGATCCGACCATCACCATCGCCACGCTGGCGCAGCATGCGCCGGTCGAAAAGGGCCAGATGGTCGCGACGGTGAAGATCATTCCCTTTGCCGTTGCCTCGGTCTTGGTCGATGCCGTGACAAAAATCTGCGCCGGCGGCGAGATCATCGCCGTCAATGCTTATCAGCCGGTGCGCGTCGGCGTCATTCAGACGGTGCTGCCCGGCATCAAGCCGAGCGTGCTCGACAAAACGTTGCGTGTCACCGAAGCCCGCCTGGCGCGCTCCGGCGGCCGGCTGACGGCGGAGCGCCGCACGCCGCATGAAATTGGCCCCGTTGCGGAAGCTGCGGCCTCGCTGGCGCGCGACAACGACATGGTGGTGATCTTCGGCGCTTCGGCGATGAGCGATTTTGGCAACGTCGTCCCGGCGG